>JAGCNA010000128.1 GCA_017646185.1 Clostridia bacterium | reverse complement strand
TGCCCCGAAAACAGCATATACCGCTTCCTTACGGAAAGCAACTTCGAGGGGAAGCGCGTTCCCTCCGAAAAAGAGCCGTCAAGCGAGCCCGTGCCGGGGGATCTCCCTCCCGCAGACATCGTTGCGCAAGACGAAAGAAACATAAAAAACACTGATATCACCTTGTCTTTTTCCACTAAAGAGCCTTGTGTGATGTACTTCCTTGCCATAGATGAAAGCGGCAAAGAAACGCTGGTGCTTATCTCCTACGACGGCGGTATTATGGATAATTCCTTGGTTCTGGTGCTGGAAACGGATTTCGGCACTGCAGAGAATTTTTATAACACCGTGTTTGGGGAACAGCCCTTTACCGCCAAGGTTATAGCGGATTTCAACGTAACCGCATTCCACGCAAGATACCGCGGTGTTTTGCGCGCTTATGATAAGACCGAGCTTTTAGTGACGGACGGAAAAGAAGAAAACCCCAACAAAAATAAATATTATATGGGCTATTTCGGCAACCCCGCAGATTATGATTTCGGAAACTTTATGTATTCAAACCTTATTCCCGACGAATCTTCTCCCGAAAACGATGCCCTTGCCACCCGCGACCGTATTATCGAACTTCTCGCCCTCTTCGGTGTTGAAAATATAATTGAATAAAACGTCACACCTTCGGTTAACCAAATACCGAAGGTGTTTTCTTATGTATTCTTTTGTATATTGACAATTCCTCATGGGTTTTGTATAATGAACATATATAACTATAAGGAAGCAAGCACCTTGAAAAAACTATTTTTATGTTTATTTTTAATATCCGCCATGCTGTTTTGCTCTTTTTCCGTGTTCGGGGAAGAGAGCGGGGAGGTTTCGGATATCCTTCCTCCGCAGGAAAGTGACGAGCCTACCGTTTACCAAAGCTCGAAGGCGGTAATATATAACCCTCAGACGGGTACGTTCGTATACGATTACAAGGGCGATGCCCGTGCGGAAGCGGCTACCAGCGCAAAAATGACCGCACTTATACTCATATACGACCTGTTTTCCACCCAGCTTAACTCGGTGATCACGGTTAAGAAAGAGCATCTTACCGATATCGGCGCCGCCACAAACCCCGCCACCCCTATGATCGGGCTTAAGGCGGGCAACACATATAAGATCGAAGAGCTTATAAAGGCGGTGTGTGTTTCCTGGGCAAACGATGCCATAAATCCCCTTATTCACGCATACTGCGAGAAAAAAGGGATAGAATACGGTGATTTTGCCAAGGAAATGACGGAGTACGCAGAAAGTATCGGCTGTACCGACACACGCTATAAAGAGCCTTTGGGCAGAGGAGATATGGGTAACGCCACCACGGCGAAGGACGTAGCTCTTATCTGCGCACAGTTTTATAACAGATACGATCTGTTCATATCCTCCGCCGCAAGCTATTACGTTTTGCAGGGAAGCACCATTCACACAAGAAACTATCTGCTTTCCGAGCGTATTATGCCGGGCAACTACCTTAAAGGGGCAAGGGGATTCTTTGCGGGGCAAGCCTTTGCATCGGGAAACTATTGCGTTGCCACCAGCGTGGAGGACGGGCCCCTTACCTACATAGTAGTGGTGCTTGACGGATGTATGTACCTTTACGACGAAGAGGGCGTGCGGTATTTTGACGAAGGCAAAAACCCGTATACCGACGTAAAAAATCTGGTAAACTGGGCAAAAAACAGATATTCATACGTTAATCTCTGCCTTGCGGGGGACGCTGTGGACGAAATCCTGCTGGAGCAGGGCAGAAACACCGACCATTTGGTGGTGTGCGCACAAAACAAGATACAGACCATAAGTCTGGTAGGGGACGATCTTTCCGGTATGGAAATAAAGATCACCTACGATACAAACCGTGTTTACACCGTTTTGGGTAAGGACGGAAAAGAACATTACGCAGTTAAAGCCCCTGTTACGAAAGGAGAAACTTTGGGAATGGCGGAATTTATACTTAACGGAACGGTTATCGGCTCCACTCCTCTGCTGGCGGCAGACAACGTGGATACGGATACTGTAATAAAATTCTTTGAAACCGTGGAAAGCATGCTGTTCAGCCAAACGGCAAAAACCATACTCACCGTTGTGGCGGTGCTTGTGGGACTTTACTTTTTGTACTGTCTGGCGGCGTTTACCGTAAGAGTGGTAAAAAAGGTTAAAAAAGACGTGGCAGACACCAAAAACGAGCAAAAGCTAAAAGAACTGAAGGCTCGCAGAGAAAACAAGGAATAAAGCCATTTGTTAACAGTTTGTGAACATTTTATTAACTTTTTACATAGGTATTGCATAATCTTTGGGTTTGTGCTATCATACCAAAGTGCCCGTTTGCGCACCTGAGAATGGGGCGGGGCAAGACAAAAAATAAAAAACAAGCCATAAATTCACGGCTTTTCGGAGGAAAATATAAATGAACGCACTTTTATACATTCTCGGCGGCATCGCTCTCGCAGCAGCTCTCGTAGTTATCGTACTTATCGCATTTTTCAACAACGGCAAAAAAGGTATGTCCGGTGTTATTTCCGGCGGCAACGGCGGTTCTTACTATGAACGCAACAAGTCCTCTTCCAAGGAAGCTTTCTTCAACAAGCTCACCGTTATCGCTTGCGTAGTTTTCGCTGTTTCCGTTCTCGCTCTCTTCTTCGCTCAGTACGAGCCTAAGGACGAAACCTCCAAGAACGAAACTTCCAAGAACAACACTTCTACCGAAGTTTCCAACACCTCTACCGTTGACGAATCCAAGGACGTTTCCGAAGCAGAAAAAGAAGCTTCCGAAGCAGTTTCCGAAGACGCAGTTTCCGAAGCAGTTTCTGAAACCGTTTCCGAATAATTTACACAAAACAAGACCTTCCAAACTCGGAAGGTCTTTTTGTTTACATTTTTATCATTGACTATAAAGCAAGTATAATATATTATATAGGTAGAAAATCAATGTTTCACGTGAAACAGCGTTTGCGCTTCGCTCAAACGAACGATGAATGAGGAATGATGAATGAGGAATGAATGTTGATTTTTGCCTTTCGGGCAAAAATCTTCCGTTTCTTTTCTCTTTTCTCTCTTCTCTCTTCACTTCTTTTTGTTTCACGTGAAACAATCTTTGGAGCTTATATGAAAAAACTATTTATCATACTCCTCTCCTGCCTTTTGTTGGTGTCCTGCGCAGGGGGAGAAATACAAAACGTAAGCGGAGATGTATCCGAAAACGTATCCGACACGGAAAAGGAAGAATCGGCTTTGCCTCTGGATCCTCTTGCGGTGTTGCCCGACGGACACTTCGAGGGTGCGGAAACCGTTATCTGGACAACCGACCTTTCGGTAGCCGACCCCAATTACGCTTATGACACCGCATTAAAGAAGATAATGCAGGAGCGTATAGATTCCATCGAAAACAAGTTCGATACCACCATCGTTATCGTAAAAAAGACGGCGGCGGAGATAAAAAGCGCTTTGCAAAGCGGTGAAAACTGTCCGGATATAGTTATAATGCCTTCAAAGGACGGAGCTACCGCTTCGGTGAACGGTCAGCTTACAAATATGTGGTCTCTGCCCTATTTTTCCGAAGCCGCAAAGGCTTTGGGCGGAGATGCAGAGGAACAGACCATAAACAACTCTCTGTTTATGCTTACGGGCACGTTTAACTTTACCCAGCAAAACTCCCTTGTGGTTTACGCAAACCGAGATCTTATAAAATCCAAGGGCATGCGTGATCCTGCATATTCCGTGGATGACGGCACTTGGACCGTGGATAAGATGTTTGAATATATAAACGCCATCTCCACCGTGGCGGGCAAGCCTACGGGAGATCTGGAAACGGATATATTCGGTTATACATCTGTCGGTCTGGACACGAAAAGCCTTACCAACGTGTTCTGGAACGGTTCGGGTATAAAATACTTTGGAGAAACCATGGGCAAGCCTTTAAAGGCGGAATTCGATTACGAATTGGGCAAGCAAGCCACAAACGCAGTTAAAAAGCTTATGGAAAGCAGTACAAAGCTTACAGAATCCTCTTCCCTTAACACAAAGCAGGCGTTTTTGGACCAAAAGGTGCTGTTTTGCGTAACCTATTTCAACCAGTTCCTCGGGGAAAACAAAATCGAGGGCTTCGATTGGGAGATACTCCCTCTGCCCAAAACCTCTGCAGAGCAGGAAAGCTACTACTCTCCCGTAACGGAGGCGCTGTGCGTAGCCGTGCCCAAAGCAAACGAGGACAGCTACAGCGCAGGACTCGTCCTTTCCGCCTGGATACTCGCATCCCGTGAGATAGAGCCTACCTTGCACAGATATTATATCACCCACAATTCCTCGGATAACGCAAACACCGTAATGATGTATGAGGTGTTCAATACAGTTCACTATCCCCTTACCGAGCTGTATTCTTCCATATATAATATAAACAGCGTGGGAAGAGAGCTTATTGCCACTTCCGTAACCGATAATATTGATTTGGGCAAATATATCCGCTGGCAGGATGCGCAAATGGAACAAACAGCCGAAAAGTTCAAATAACTCTTGCATTTATCGGCATAATATGGTAAGATAACTAATTGAAAAGAAATAAATTTATGAGGTGAATAAAATGACCAACGTAAATAAGAAATCCGTAGAGGATATCAGCGTTCAGGGCAAAAAAGTTCTTGTTCGCTGCGATTTCAACGTACCCCTTAAGGACGGCGTTATTACAGACGATAACCGTATTCAGGGCGCACTTCCCACCATCAAGTATCTCCTTGCAAACGGCGCAGCAGTAATCCTTTGCTCTCACCTTGGCAGACCCAAGGGCGAATTCAATATGAAGTATACTCTCGCTCCCGTTGCAAAGCGTCTTTCCGAATGTCTCGGTATTGAAGTAGCACTTGCAAAGGACGTTGTAGGCGAAGACGCAGTTGCAAAGGCTGCTGATCTTAAGTCCGGCGAATGCATGCTGCTCGAGAATGTTCGTTTCCACGCAGAAGAAGAAAAGAACAACCCCGAATTTGCCAAGAAGCTGGCTGATATGGCAGATATCTATGTAAACGATGCTTTCGGCACCGCACACAGAGCACACGCTTCCACCGCAGGCGT
>JAGCNA010000127.1 GCA_017646185.1 Clostridia bacterium | reverse complement strand
CTTCCAAAATAGCTGTAAGAGAGTTTATAAAGAGCATAAACAAAGAAAACAAAACCACCGTTATCCTTACCACTCACGATATGCAGGATATAGAAGCCCTTACCGAGAGGATACTGCTTATCGGAAAAGGCCGCATACTTTTGGACGGAACACTTGAAGAACTTAAAAAACGCCATTCTTCTTTAAAAACCTTAACCGTGGATTATACAGGCACAAGCCTGCCCTTGTGCGAAAACTATAAGGTTGTAAAAGACGGAAACGGTCGGGGCGAAATTTTAATGGACACCGGCGTGATAACCGCTTCTCAGGCAATATCGTTTATATCCGATCACGTAGAGATAAAAGATATATCCGTTACGGGCGAAACCATAGATGAAACCGTGGTTTCTCTTTACAAGGAATTTGCCATATGAAAAAATACATATCCTTTTTCCGCATAAGGTTTATCGCAGGGCTTCAGTACCGTGCCGCCGCCTGGGCGGGGATTGCCACCCAGTTTGCATGGGGGGGACTGAACATACTTATGTTCCGCGCCTTTTACGAGGAAGGCTCCAACATCTTTCCCATGCCTTTTGATTCACTTTCCACTTATATCTGGCTTCAGCAGGCGTTTTTGGCGCTGTTTATGGCGTGGTTTTTTGATAATGAGATATTCGATAGCATCGTTTCCGGCAATATAGCTTATGAGCTTTGCCGCCCCATCGATATTTATAATATGTGGTTTACCAAAAACACCGCAGTAAGATTATCAAAAGCGGTGTTGCGCTGTCTGCCCATACTTATATTCGCTGCGGTTTTGCCGTCCCCTTACGGAATGTCTTTGCCTCACAGTACGGGCGCTTTTTTGCTGTTTTTGCTTTCTATGCTGTTGGGCTTTATGGTCATCGTTGCCTTTTCAATGCTGGTACACGCCACGGCGTTTTTTACCATATCCCCCAAGGGAATACGTGTGCTTGCCACTTCGGTTATAGAATTTTTCAGCGGCGGACTTATTCCCATACCCTTTTTCCCCGAAAGTCTGCAGCCGATTATATACGCTTTGCCCTTTGCATCTATGCAAAACACTCCGTTTTTAATATATACCGGCTATTTAAGCGGGGCAGAGGCGTTAAAAAGCGTGGGCTTACAAATCGTCTGGCTTTTGGTATTGTGGTGCGTAGGAAAGCTTATATTCCGATTTGCACTCAAACGAGTCGTGGTGCAGGGAGGTTAAGGTATGAAGCTGTATTTTAAATACGTCGGTATGCTGTTAAAATCCCAGATGCAGTATAAAGCATCGTTTTTTATGACTGCCGTGGGACAGTTTTTAATATCCTTTACCACCTTTTTAAGTATGGTGTTTATGTTTTCCCGCTTTAATTCGGTAAAAGGCTTTACGTTTTCGGAAATACTTATTTGCTTTTCCGTGGTGTTAATGGCGTTTTCCCTTACTGAATGCTTTTTCAGGGGATTTGACGTTTTCCCCCGTCTTATCAAAAGCGGTGAGCTGGACAGAATTCTTTTAAGACCCCGTAACGAGATGTTTCAGGTCCTCGCTTCGGATATGGATTTTTCCCGTATCGGCAGGCTTTTGCAGGCGGTAGTAATGCTTGTTTACGCATTCATCACCTGCGATATCCAATGGACGTGGCACAAAGCAGCCACGGTGGTGCTTATGATACTTGGCGGTGTAGGCGTCTTTACGGGGCTGTTCGTGCTCTTTGCGGCGTTCAGCTTTTTCACCATAGAGGGTCTGGAGTTTATGAATATCTTTACCGATGGCTCCCGTGAATTCGGTAAATATCCCGTTTCCGTGTACGGAGAGGGAATGCTTAAATTCTATACCTTCGTAGTGCCTATCGCGCTGTTTCAATATTATCCGTTTCTGTATCTTATAGGAAAAAGCGAAAATATGTGGTATATGCTGCTCCCGCTTTTGGGCTTTGTATTTATTATCCCGTGCTATGCCTTTTTCAGATACGGTTTAAGAAAATACAAATCCACGGGAAGTTAAAGGAAAAGTAAAATGAGAAAATATTACGAAGCATACGATGAACGCTATAAAGCGGTACACAAAAAGAATTTAAGGTGGATGGGGTACGAAAGCTCCCCAATCGTTACCGAGATCATACAAAAATACGGCATTTCCAAGGAAAACGCCTTTTTGGAGATCGGGTGCGGAGAGGGCAGGGATTCAATAGTCTTGCTTGAAAACGGCTATAACCTGCTTGCCACCGACGTTTCCCCGGAAGCGGTTTCCTACTGTAAAGCGCAGTATAAAGGTTATGAGGAGCGTTTTTCCGTGCTGGATGCCGTTAAAGGAAAGCTTGATAAAAAGTTTGATTATATCTATTCCGTTGCCGTCATTCATATGCTGGTTGAGGACAAAGACAGACAAGCGTTTTATGCTTTTATAAAAGAACATCTTACGGAAAACGGCGTCGCCCTTATCTGCACCATGGGTGACGGTGAAACAGAACGCAAGACGGATATTCGAGTAGCTTTTGATTTGGGCGAGCGTGTCTGCGAAGGGGAAAAAGTGCTTGTAGCCGAAACCTCCTGCAGAATAGTAACCAACCAAACCTTTGAAAAAGAATTAAAAGATGCAGATCTTGAAATTATGGAACAAGGCTTGACCTCCGTGGAAAACCAATTTCCCTTTATGATGTACGCAGTTGTAAAAGGCACAAAGCAATAGACATACAAAGACCCCGCAACATCGGTTGCGGGGTCTTGATGTTTATTTCTTTAATTCGCAGACGGTTACGCCCAGGTCGCCTTCGCCGTATCTGCCGATACGGTAGGAAGCGATTCGTTTATCCCGTTTAAGCTCCTTCCACAAGGCGGCGCGGAGTGCGCCGGTGCCTTTTCCGTGTACCAGCGTTACGGTCTGCCAGCCGGCTTGAATAGCGCTGTCAATATAACGGTCAACCATAAGCCAGGCGTCGTCACCGTTTTGTCCACGCAGGTCGATCTCATTTCTCACCGCATCCCGAAGGGGAGTAACGGTGCCGGAGGATTTAACCTTTTT
>JAGCNA010000126.1 GCA_017646185.1 Clostridia bacterium | reverse complement strand
TATCTCTGCACACGTCCGCTGCCGGAGCCCTTGGCAAGAGCCTGCACCTCGGCAACGCTTACCATATTGTAATCGCCCTCAATGCTGTGCTTCAAGCAGGATGCGGCTACCGCAAATTCTATGGCGGCTTGGTTATCGTAACCGTTTTGCAGACTGTATATAAGTCCTGCGCCGAAGGAATCTCCTCCGCCGACACGGTCAACTATATGCATATCGTACTTTTTGGAAAAATATGCGTTTTTATCGGTATAAAGCATTGCGCTCCACTTGTTATCGTTTGCGCTTATACTCTCACGCAGGGTAATTGCAACACCCTTGAAGCCGAAAGCGCTTGTAAGCTTTTCCGCAACGCTTATGTATCCTTCACGGTTAAGCTTTCCGCTTTCGATATCCGTGTTGTCCGCTTCGATACCGAATACGTCCTTTGCATCCTCTTCGTTTGCGATACAGTAATCAACGTATTTGCAAACCTCGCTCATAACCTTGTTTGCCTGCTCCTTTGACCACAGCTTTTTGCGGTAGTTAAGGTCGGTAGAAACGGTAATACCCATTTCCTTTGCTTTTTTGCAGGCGGCAATAGTTATTTCCGCCGCGCTTTCGCTCAGAGCGGGGGTAATTCCCGTTACGTGGAACCAGGATGCGCCTTCAAGTATCTTTTCCCAATCAAAATCCTGAATGTCTGCTTTGGCAATAGCGGAACCTGCTCTGTCGTATATAACCTTGCTGGGACGCTGGGATGCACCCTTTTCGCAGTAGTAAATACCCACTCTTTCGCCGCCGCGAACTATTTCCGTAGTGTCCACGCCGAACTTGCGCAGAGAATTTACTGCCATCTGGCCTATCTCGTGGGAGGGAAGCTTGGTAACGAAAACTGCGTTTTCGCCGTAATTTGCAAGGCTCACAGCCACGTTTGCTTCCGCACCGCCGAAGGTAGCCTCGAATTTATCGGATTGAACGAATCTCAAATACCCCTCGGGGGCAAGGCGGAGCATAAGCTCGCCAAAGGTTACAATTTTCTTGCTCATTTTATTATCTCCATAAGCTTTTTAGTGTTTTCCGCAATGTCGCCCTTCATTATAAAGGAACCGCCGATAGCCTGAATTTTATCAAACGCCAGATATTCGGTAATATTGCTCATATCCACACCGCCGGTGGGAACGAATTTTATCTGGGGGAAAGGTGCGGCAAGGGCTTTCATCGCCTTAAGACCGCCGTAAATTCCCGCAGGGAAGAATTTTACCGTGGTAATACCCAAAGAAATCGCTTTCATAATCTCGGTGGGGGTAACACATCCGGGGAAGTAGGGAATACCCTTTTCCACACAGTATACCGCAACCTCTTCGCACAGTCCGGGGGAAACAATAAATTCCGCCCCCGCTTCCAGCGCCTTCAGGCATTGGTCAAGGTTAATAACCGTGCCGGCGCCGATGCACATCTGGGGAAAAAGCTGTTTACCCAGCTTTATTGCGTCTGCGGCGCAGGGTGTGCGGAAGGTTATTTCCGCGCAGGGAAGCCCGCCTTCGCAAAGACCGCCAAGGGTTTTTTCGGTATCGTTTATATCGTTTATAACCACAACGGGAATAAATTTAAAATCGTTTATCATATTTTACCTCTTTTTATACACCGGAATATGCGGAAAAACCGCCGTCCACGGGAATAACCACGCCGGTAATAAAGCTTGCGGCTTTGTTGTTTACAAGGAAGAGCAGGCTTCCCTCAAGCTCGTCGGCTTCCCCGAATCTGCCCATAGGGGTAGCGGCAAGAATTTTGCCCGTGCGGGGGGTGGGGGTGCCGTCTTCGTTCCACAAAAGACGGGCGTTCTGCTTTGTGGAGAAAAATCCGGGAGCAATGGCGTTTACACGAATTCCCACCTTGGAAAAATGCACCGCCAACCACTGGGTAAAGTTGCTTATTGCCGCTTTTGCACCGGAGTATGCGGGTATTTTGGTAAGAGGGGTAAATGCGTTCATAGAGGAAATGTTGATTATATTGCATCCCTCTCTGCCCACCATCTGCTTTGCAAAGGCTTGGGTGGGAATAAGGGTGCCGAGAAAGTTAAGGTTGAACACAAACTCAACTCCCGCGCTGTCAAGATCAAAAAAGCTCTTTGTATCTCCGTCGATATCGCCGATCTCGAAATATTCCTTATCGGTAGTGGCTTTGGGGCTGTTTCCCCCTGCGCCGTTTATAAGGATATCGCATTTGCCCAAATCCTTTTCCACCTGCAAAGCCACGCTTTCGCATATCTCTTTATCCAGCACGTTGCATTTATAGGCTATGGCTTTTCCGCCCTCGGCGTTGATTTTGTCCGCAAATTCCTGCGCCGCCTGCTCGTTAAGGTCAAGCAGAGCAACGGATGCGCCTGCACGGGCAAGTACAGCGGCAAAATTACTGCAAAGCACGCCGCCTGCGCCGGTTATTACGGCAACTTTTCCAGTAAGATCGGTATTAAGTACGTTTACGTTCATTTCTTAAGCTCCTTTTCCGCCGCCTCAAACAAACCGTTGATGTATGCCGCACCCAAGGCTCTGTCATACAGACCGTAGCCGGGCTTGCCGGTTTCGCCCCATATCATTCTGCCGTGGTCGGGACGTACGTATCCGTCAAATCCGTTTTCCACAAGTGCCTTTACAATTTCGTAAATATCCATAGAACCGCAGGAGGAAAGGTGAGCCGTTTCTTCAAAAGAGCCGTCTTCCATTATCTTTACGTTTCTTATATGCATAAACGCAATTCTGTCCATTTCGGCGTATTTGCGCACCATCTTAACAACGTCGTTTGTCTTTGCACAGCCCAGAGAGCCGGTGCACAGACAAAGGCTGTTTGCCTTGCTGTCAACAATTTTCAAGAATCTGTCAAGGTTTTCTTCGTTTGTAATAATTCTGGGCAAACCGAATATGGGGTAGGGAGGATCATCGGGATGTATTGCCATTCTCACGCCGCATTCCTCTGCAACGGGAATAACCTTCTTTAAAAACTTTTCAAGATTTTTCCAGAGTCCCTCTTCGCCAAGCTCGCCGTAAGCGGTAATAAGCTCACGCACCTCGCTTTGGGTATAGCTTGCGTCCCAGCCGGGAAGATGAATATCGTCTTTTAAGGGATCAAGCCCTCTCATCTGGTCCCAATACATTACAAGGCTGGTGGAACCGTCGGGTGCTTTTTTATCAAGCTGTGTTCTTGTCCAGTCAAAAACGGGCATAAAGTTGTAGGTTACGCATTTCACGCCGTATTTTGCACAGCGGCGAATATTTTCGCAGTAAACCTCCAACAGCTCGTCCACGTTGTTTCTGCCAAGCTTAATGTCCTCGTGAACGGGAATGGATTCCACCACGTCAAACACCAGACCGTGGTCTTCGCAAAGGGTCTTCATACGCAAAAGGGTATCTTCGCCCCAAACACCGCCGGGCTTAACATCGTATACTGCGGAAACGATAGAGCGCATTCCGGGTATCTGGGAAATGTTTGTAAGTGTTACCGGATCGGATTCACCGTACCAGCGGAAAGATAATTTCATATTCATTTTGTTTTTTACCTCTGTTTAAAATTCAGCATATTTAAGAGAAAGCGCATCCATATAGGTTTCGGCTTTTCCGTCTTTAAAGATAATATCTCCGTATACTCCGTCGGGCAGGTCGGCATAAATAACGGCGTTTCCGCCCTCTTTTGCGGCATTGACCAAAAGCAGCAGCTGCTTTCCGCTTTCCGCTTTGCGTATACAGCCCATTACAGCGTTTTCTTCCGAAATACCGTTTATTGCCTGAGAGCATTTTTCGGTACGCAGGCGGGGCAGGCTGGTTTCTATAACGGGAGGACGGAGCATTTCTGTTCCGCACCAGAAGTATTCACCCAGCTTTGCACGGGTGCGCACACATTCGGTGTAAAAATCTCTGTAAGGGCTTTCGTTGTATTTACGGGGTGCTATCCAGCCAAGCTGTTCGCCGTAAACAAGGCTTTGTGCAATAAACATTCTGAATCCCGTCCAATCGGGGTCGGAATCCGCACCGTAGCATCTGCCGAACATAGATATATATTTTGAATATATTACGGGGAATGCGGGAACCTGATTATTTCTTACCC
>JAGCNA010000125.1 GCA_017646185.1 Clostridia bacterium | reverse complement strand
TTCGACGTTATCGTGGTCACGCATATACCGTTTTTTGTAATACGAACCGTACACGTGCCTATAAATTAACACGCAATCAGCATAGCGAACAATCGGCTTTCCAAGGAAAAATCGACTTAACGCCGGCCACAAAATCTCGCGGATATAATCCACGGATCCAGTGCCTTTTTTCGGTAACAGCTTCGGTATTCTTATAGAAAACCAGCCCTGCTTCGTAAATCCTATTTCTACGGGAACGTTCTCTTGAATACATCTTTCCATATCATCCTTTGCCCTTGGGTTTCCCGTATAACAAGGCAACGCCCGTGTTATACGGGAAATCCAAAGGCGAAGGATGACATGGAAAACTGTATTCAAGAGAGCGTTCCTGTGGAAATTGGGTTTACAAAGGAAGGTTGGTTTTCTATAAGAATACCGAAGCTGTTACCCAAAAAAGGCGCTGGATCCGTGGATTATATCCGTGGGATTTTGTGGCCGGCGTTAAGCAGATTTTTCCTGGGGAAACCGTTGGTTCGGTATTCGGATTGCGTGTTAATTTATAGGCACGTGTACGGTTCGTATTACAAAAAACGGTATATGCGTGACCACGATAACGTCGAAACGTATATGATTTCGGATATGGTTGCGATGTACGTTTTGTACGACGATTGTCCGTATTTATGCAACAATTACGATTGTACGGCGGAAGGCGACGGGGAAAGAACGGAGGTTTACGTCGTTCCAAAAGCGGAATTTTTGGAATGGCTTGAGGAAGAAAAAAGGATGCCGAGAGAGGGGGTAAAATTGTATGAAACGAAGCTTTCGAGAGCCTAAAAACAGGTATAAAAACGGGGCTAAAAACGCACGTCAAAAAATAGCCACCTTGAAAAGTGCTCAATCCCTTGAAAATAAAGGGAAAAACAAGTTTGGGAAAGGTCAAAAATCGTGCAAGCTTACTTATGACTGCACGAAAACTCGCCTTTCTGGGAAGCCAAAGAATGATTGAAGTCCGCCAGGGCAGTCTCATATCTAAACTGCTCTTTGTGCTAAGCATAGCAGGCGAATTTCCTATGTGCTCTATATCGCTCTTTGGGAACTATCAGTCTCACATGCGTCTCATCAACAAAGCAACGAAAGAGTATGAATATTTCAACCCAAAAACCAAAGAGCACTATAAAGCAAAGCTGCTTACCATTGTGGGCAAGGGCAGGGAAAAATCCCTGCGGATGTTATCTGGCGCATATCCCGTTTTAGAGTGGCTGGGGCTTTTAAAAGTCTATCTTACCTCATACGGGGATTATCGATTTACGGGTAAGCTAATAGAGCGCGAACGCATACATCGCGTTGCAGAAGGTTATGCAATGATGTATTTGGCAGGCTTGGCAGTCAACCCTTTGCAAATTCCTAAGCTGCAACAGGAAACCATCCAGAACCTATTTCTTGAAAAAGAATGTTATTACGGCAGTAAGCAACTAAAGGAAGTAGGTAGCTTGGAAATGAATAAGAACGCATATACGCGCATTGTCGGGGCAGTCTTTGCCAACAAAAACGTGTATGCAGTTTATAATACTCGGCATCAAATAATGAAATGGAACGGCAGGGGGGAAAAGAAAACGCTGATCAATCTGGAAGAAATCTCTCGTATGAACGCAAACGTATATAGAGTTACTTCTGCGATTTTACTTGGGAAGAATACGAAGGTTATACTGGAAACGTTGCGAGAAACGGAAGAAACGAAACGCTTGGAATTTTGTTTTGACGGCATTTACACGCATATTCATTTCGTTCCTATGGACGCAAACGGGGTTCGGCAATTGCGCTTGCTTTGCTTGGAGGATTGGCGGGAAGAATTGTTATCCGCATTATTCCCAGATGAAATGCGTTCGTATGACCAAGGCGGATTTGAGTATGACGCGAGCATCGGCGGGAAGTTTATTTTGACTTTCTTTGACGGAGATATTGCAAGGCTACAACGCTTTCGGTATGCAGCGCAAAGGACGAGCGGGGAATATGAAGTGCTGTGTTTTCCTTTTCAAGTAGAACTGATAAAAGGCTACTTAGGGGATTTGGTGAAAATAAAAACGGTAAAATGGGAGGTTATAGAAAATGCACTGGGTATAGGAGGTGAAAATTGAAGTTAAATGAAAAGAAACGGTGGATAATCGCAATCGTGGCAGGCGTGTTCACACTTGTGATGGTTGTGTATTTCGGCGGTGTGTTTGGACAAATCTTTACGAACTATTCGGAATGGCTGAATGCAGACGGTATTCTTGGGCAAACAAGAATTAAGCCAGTGAACTGGAATCCGCTTGTATCTATTCCGTATGCGTTTACGGCAAACGGATTGAAAGGAATGCTCTTGATCGTGGTTGTATCGGGAATCATCTTCGGCGTCTATACGCTGTATAACCGATTCGGGAGTAAGGACAGAGATCCGCGCGGGTTTGGGAAAGTCAAGGAAGGTACTTACGGCACGGCGTCTATGATGACGGATAAGGAACTGAAGGAAAACTTGGAGTTATCTACACCTGAAAAGGCGGAAGGGGTTATCCTTGGCGAGTTGAACGGAAAGACGGTTTGTATGCCAAAGGATACGAACTTAAATCGGCACATTGCAATCTTTGGCGCGTCGGGTACAATGAAATCCCGTGCAATTATCCGTAATGCTTTGTTTCAGGCGTTGAAGAACGAAGAATCGGTAGTGATTACTGATCCCAAAGGCGAATTGTATGCGGATACGGCGGAGCTGTATCGGCAAAACGGTTATGAAGTCAAGGTTTTCAATCTGGTTAACTTAGAGCATAGCGATTCTTGGAACTGTATG
>JAGCNA010000124.1 GCA_017646185.1 Clostridia bacterium | reverse complement strand
GTCCAGACGGTTACACCGCCAAGACCTTCCACGTATTGCTCGCGGTTGAAGGAATATTCCGTGCCCATATACGCCTCTGCCACTTCGCAGGTGTACGGCACGGCGGAGGATTTCATTTTGTTCGCCTCATCCGCAACACGGGCAATTATAATATCCAAACCATTATGTATGGAAAGTCCGCCGGGTGCGGCGTGAAGCTGCAGTTCGTGAAAAATTATGCTTTTTTCGGGGATACCGCATTTTTCGGACACTTCTTTGCGAAATCTTCTTGTATCCCCGCTCCAGGTAAGGCTGGTATCAAACACGCAAAACAGCGTTTGCTCATCTTGGGAACGCAAATACAAAAGACGGCAGTAAAGGTCTGTATGAAAATCCCACACGGGTTCAAAGGTTCCCTTAAGGGATATTTTGGAAAAACTGCACTCGGGCATTAAATACGCCTCCTTTTTTATCTTATTTGAATTATAACACAAAAAAAGGCTGTTTTCAATTGGTTTTATAAATCCAAATCAACTGTTGCGTGAATAAATATCCGTGCAGGTTGCTTGAATATCTGTTCGCATTATGTTATACTTACTGTATCAAAACGAAGGGTGTGATGCGCATTGGAACTTAACTTGGCGGAAAACATACGGGAAATGAGAAAAGCCCGTGGAATAACCCAGACAGAGCTTGCTCAGAGTCTTTCCGTAACGCCCCAATCCGTAAGCCGTTGGGAAACGGGACAAGCCTACCCCGACGTGGTGCTGCTTCCCAGGATAGCAAAGTATTTTGACGTTACCCTGGACGAGCTTATGCTGGGGCTGGAATCTTCGCTGACCATATACAGAAAAGAGTTTGCCGAAGCTTCCAAGGCGGTTCACAGCGAAAACACCCTTGAAAACCGCAAGCGGGTGTGCGATATTCTGGAAGTGCTTACCCGTGAAAAGCCAAGAGAGTATATGGTTTTGTATTTTACCAATCTTTTGGTAATGAAAAACGAATACGACAACGTATCCGAAAGCAGACTCGACGATTTGCGTGAACAGATTTGCGAAATGCTTAACAACCTTCCCTTGGGAGAAAAGTGTGTTGCGCTTGTTACCATTGTCCGCAACGAGGACGAGGACAAATTGGATATATGGAAGAGCTTTTGTCCCGAAAGATATGCTTTTACCACCTGGGATGATTATTTGCTTCAAAGATACGCTTGGAACGCAGATACGGAAAAATGGCAAGAGGTAAGACAAAACGCCGTTTACGAGCTGATGTCCAAGCTGATCAATCTGCTTTCCGAAGAAAGCCGCGGCGTTTGCGGAAATGTGCAAAGCTGTTTTTTGCCCAACCCCAACGAATATTACAGAGCATGTCTTAAGGTTATTAACGCCTTTTCCGAAAGGGAAAACGATATTCTCCTTCCCCTGCGGATACAGATAGAATTCGGTCTGGCAAGAGCTTTGTTTATGGAAGGGGAAAACGAAGAAGGCTTTGAGCATTTGGAAAAAACGCAAAAATATATTCAGGCGCTATGGAGTGCGAGAGGCTGTGCGACTCTTGCGGGAAGTCCGCCTTTTATGGATACCCTTTCCTGCGAAGTTCACGATGACGAAGCCGTTACCTGCATGCTTAACGTATGGAAATACGATTCCTGCCTTGAATTTGACGGGGTGAGAGAAGACGAAAGGTTTACTAAGTTTTTCGATTACGTTAACGGTCTGTTCCCCAACACCAGAGGATTTGTAACCGTGAAGGACGGAAAGGATATTCCTTACGATGAATCTGAATTTGCCCGTCTTGCGGATATCGCAAACGAGGAGCTTAAAAAGAAAAACGCAACCTATATGACCCAGGCTGTAGTATTTAAGACTGTAAAGGGAAATATATACCACGCTGTTATAGGAAATACACTGGCAGATACGGAATCCGATACCCTGCTAAAAGAAATGAAGCTTAACTGCGATACCCATATAGAAAGCATCGTTTGCTGTTGGGAGGATGGATGTGTGGATATACCCTCCTACGAATTGCGGCAAAAGATCATATCCCTTAACCCCAAAAACAAGGATGCGCTGATACTTTTGCAGGGACTTGACAGATATATAGTTAAAGAACTTGAAAAACTGATGCCTCCGAAAAAGAAAAATTAATAAATTTACGCAAAACACTATTGACAATGCATATTTGCGGTGATATAATGCATTAAAATACAATATTTATTAAACCGTTGATGCGGAGATAAAAACAAAAAATGCCTTTACAGAGAGTCTGCGCAGCTGAGATGCAGGCAAGAAACAGTTTGTTAAATGGACCGCGGAGGGCGCAGTCAAATGTGCGGTTGCCGCACAGAGTATTCTGCGACGTGGGGACATACGTCAGTTGTCGGGAATATGCAGTATTCCGAAAAGAGCACGGCTTTTGCCGTGAATCAAGGTGGCACCGCGAATAAAAAAGTAATTATTCGTCCTTGGCAGATGGTATATTTCTGCCAAGGATTTTTATTTATAAAGGAGAAAAAGGAAAATGAAATTTAACGGAATCGATTTTGATACATATTTAAAGAATTACCCCGATGAAAAAGGTTATTTCGGTAAATACGGCGGTTCTTACATTTCCCCCGAACTGCAAAAGGCGATGGATGAAATCACCGAAGCATATTTCACTATTTGTAAATCCAGCAAGTTTATAAGCGAATTGCGCCGCATACGCAAGGAATTTCAGGGCAGACCTACCCCTATTTCCCATCTGGAGCGTCTTTCAACCTCTCTGGGTAACGTTCAGCTTTACGTAAAGAGAGAAGACCTTAACCACACCGGCGCCCACAAGCTTAATCACTGTATGGGCGAAGCTCTGCTTGCAAAGTATATGGGCAAAAAGAAGGTTATTGCGGAAACCGGCGCAGGACAGCACGGTGTTGCAATCGCTACCGCTGCCGCTTATTTTGGCTTGGAATGTGACGTTTATATGGGAAGCGTTGACATTAAGAAGCAGGCACCCAACGTTGCAAGAATGAAAATACTTGGCGCAAACGTTATTGAGGTTACTCACGGTCTTGCTACACTTAAAGAAGCGGCTGACGCTGCGTTTGACGCATACGCAAGAGAATACAAGGATGCTATATACTGTATCGGCTCCGTTGTCGGTCCTCACCCCTTCCCCATGATGGTAAGAGATTTCCAGAGCATTGTCGGCATTGAAGCAAGAGAGCAGTTTATTGAAATGACAGGCGAACTGCCCGACGCGGTGGTTGCATGCGTCGGCGGCGGCTCAAACTCCATGGGTATGTTTTCCGGCTTCCTTAATTACCCCGTAGACATTTACGGAGTAGAGCCCTTGGGCAGAGGTACCGCTTTGGGTGACCACGCCGCAAGTCTGAAATACGGCAGCGAAGGTATTATGCACGGCTTCAACAGCATTATGCTTAAGGACGAAAACGGCGATCCCGCCCCCGTGTATTCCGTAGCCAGCGGTCTTGACTACCCCTCCTCCGGTCCCGAGCACGCTTTCCTGCACGATCTGGGCAGAGTAAAATACGATGTGATTTCCGATGACGAAACTATAGATGCGTTCTTCACACTTTCCAGATTGGAAGGTATTATCCCCGCTATCGAAAGCTCCCACGCAGTTGCATACGGCATTAAGCTTGCAAAGACTATGGGCAAAGGCTCTGTACTTATCTGTCTTTCCGGCAGAGGCGATAAGGATATGGATTATATTATCGAAAAATACGGTATAAGATAATTTTTACCACAGAGGTAATTATGAAAAGAATTTTATCTGTTGTTCTTGTGCTTATATGCGTTTTGCTTTCTTCCTGCGATCACGAAAACACTTCCGTCGGCGAAGAAGCAAATTACAGCGAGGTACTGGAAACAGCGCAAAAGTTTATTGATGACGGCAACTACGAGGATGCGTATAAAACTTTATACAGCATTTGCGATTATCCCGAAGCAAAAGAAATGCTTGCCGACTTTAAGGTGCTTCCCCTTAAGGCAAAAGGTAACGGTTCTGCTCAAACAAAGCCGAGATCTTACGTTTGCGAATATTCCTATGACGAAAACGGTGTGCTTTTAAGCAAAGAGGAAAAGCTTCCCAATGACGTTACAAAAACCTACACTTATACCTATGACGAAATGGGAAGATTGGTAAAAGAGGCTGTTAAAAAAGTTTCTCCTTACACCGGCTCCTATGAATCCTCCAACAAAACCAAGACTGAAAACAGCAGTATTACCTACACCTATAACGAGCATGGGGATATCGTAAAAGAGTATATCGATGAAGCGATCGGATGGCCTTATTATCTTGAGTACGAATTTGAATACGATGAAAACGGCAGAAAAACATCTATGTACGATCTTACCCAAGACGAAACTACTTATTTTACGTATAACGAGCAAGGTCAGCTTACCGAAAAGAAAAACGAATATGGCACCGTTTTTGTTTTCGAATACGATCAAAACGGAAACCTTGTAAAAGAAAGCGCAGGCACCAACCGATTAATAGAATACACCTACGATGAGCACAACAATTTGGTTAAAATGCTGGAGAATTACAATATAGGCGAATATAACGAGATAAAATATGTCCACCGTTACACGTATGACGAATACGGTGTGCTTACCGCTTATTCTTTAACCGATATTAAGCGTGCGGAATACGTAGAAAAGTATTCGGAATTCAAATATTTTTATTGCCCCGAGAAATAATCACCCGATAATAAAAAATCACCTCATTACGAGGTGATTTTTTAATACTTATAAAGTTGAATTACTTCTTAACTACGGAAGTAATGTGGGTGTTAACACCGTTGTACCAGTAGAGGAAGCCTTCCATATCAACAACGTCGCCTGCCTTAAGGTCAGCGAATGCCTTGTATACGTCGGTATCAGCACCGGTGAGGTAAATT
>JAGCNA010000123.1 GCA_017646185.1 Clostridia bacterium | reverse complement strand
GCCATAACGGTGCCGATAACGGTTTCATAGCTTTTTGGTTCGGTAGGGGTGAGGGTAACCGAATGGTTGGGGCGGGGAGGCGGCAGAGTGCTTGCAAAATAATCATCGTAATTATCGGAGACGTTATGTGTTTTTGCAAATATTCCCGCGGCGCCCAGAATTATGGCAAGGCAGGCTGCGGCAGCCACCCAGGATTTAACGTAAGAAACATTTTTTCTCTTTTTGCCTTTCGCCATAGCCTTTTCGGCGGAATTTTCGGGTGCTTTTATTTCGTTCAGAACTTTTTTGTATTTATCCTCAAACATTTAAAACTCCTCCTCTGTAAGTATTTCTTTAAGCTTTTGTCTGCTTCGGTGGAGCGCTGTTTTTACTGCGGAAACGCTTTTGCCCGTAGCGGCGGATATTTCCGAAACCGACATATTCTCATAGTAAAAAAGATGTATTACCACGCGCATTTGCTCGGGCAGGGAAGATACGGCATACCACACCCGGCTTTTCTCCGAGTCAAACACGGGTATCTCTCCGTCATTTTCGCTCCTGCGGGTGCGCCAAGGTGATAAAAGCAGGGATTTTGAGCAGTTTATTGCCACCCGTATAAACCAAGCCTTTTCGTGTTCCTCGCTTTCAAAAACAGGTGCCCGTTTAATAAAGCGCACAAACACCTCTTGGGTTATATCCTCTGCGTCATCTTTGTTTTTTGCCCGCACGAAAGCTATGCGGTACACGGTGTCCGCATATTTTTTAAGGATATTTTCTATGGCAGCATTCGTACGCAATGCCCGTTCCATAAAACCTGCTCCTTTTCGTGGTTTCACATATAATACTTTGCAAAGGGGAAAAAGGTTACAAGGAAAATAAAAATATTTTGAAAAAATTGCAAAAGGGCAGAATTTTTTGTTCTGCCCTTAAAAAATACAATATTAAAGAAGTGAAGTAGGTTCGGTGTCGTTTTCTAACCAGCTCAAAATCATTTCGCAGTTCATAAGACATCTGGGATGATGGAAGGGACCTTTCCACATAGAGCCCTTCTGGGTGTGGGAAACGGTGCCGTCCTTGTGGAGATAGCCGTACCATTCGCCGTTTTCCTTGTCGGCAAAGTGACCGAATGCCCAAACGTGGATCTTTTCAAACCAATCCCAGTATTTCTTGTCGCCGGTAAGCTTGTATGCAAGCAGGGTAGCGATAAGCGCTTCGTTGTGTACCCACCAAAGCTTCATATCCCACTCAAGCTGTTCGCAGGGTCTGCCCTTTACGTCGGTAAAGTAAATAAATCCGCCGTACTGCTTGTCCCAGCCCCATTCAAGGTGCCAATCCAGAATTGTAAGCGCCTTTTCAAGAAGCTCTTTGTCACCGGTGTATATTGCCTGATTCATAAGGAACCAGCTGTTTTCCATAGAGTGTCCGGGGTTGATGCATCTTCCTGCGGGGTTATCGATAAACTCGCCGTTGGGACCTACGCATTCAAGCACGCATTTAAACTCGGGCTTGAAGTGGTAATTGATGATAGCGTCTACCATTTCCTGAGCAACTGCGGTGTAGTATTCTGCCTTTTCGGGGTCGCAGCGGCGAAGCACCTGAGCAGAGGATACAAGTACCATAGGCACTGCGGATGCACGGTCGGAACGGGTTTCCGCATAGGACTTGGGAGTGATCTTGAAGGGATCGCTCTTTGCATCGTGATAAATGCTGAGCATAAGCTCAAAGCATTCTTCCGCTTTCTTTATAGCTTCCTTGTTGCCGGTAGCAAGACCGTATTCAGCCATAGAGATTACGTAAAAGCTTTCGGAGAACATATAGCGGCGCTTTCTTAAGGGCTTGCCGTCCTGAGTAACGGTGAAGAACATTCTGCCGTCTGTATCCACGCACTTTTCGTTAAGAAAATCTACGCCTGCTTCCGCATATTCCTTCCAGAGAGGGTTTTCACCGTAACGGTTCTGAAGTGCAGAGAATGTCCACAGACATCTGCCCTGGAACCAAACGGATTTATCGTTGTTATAGCTTTTGCCTTCTTTGTCTACGCTGGTAATGTAGCCGCCGTTTTCTTTGTCCAGCAGGTCGCTTCCTGTCCAGAAGGGGATACAGTCATTCATAAGCTGATCGTGGTAAAACTGACGGTAACTTGCAAAGGTTTCCTTTTTCATATCAAATACTCCTGTTTTTTGTTATCGGGGTGAATTTTTTGTTATATATATTTTAATAAATTTATGTATGAATGTCAATATAATTGACAAATTAAATTTGCGGTGATATAATATAAGATGTTATTTTGTGTCAAGCTTTAACTTTAAGGGGAGGAGTAAATGAAAAAAATAACCGCTGTTTTGATTATCGCCTTGCTGTGCGTTTCGCTGTGCTCCTGCAACAGCAGTCTTGTTACCACTATCAAGGGATATTTGGGTCAGGAAACCGTAGAAAAGCCTGCGGGGTATATAGAGACCAAAGAAAACGAATTTTACGTTTACGACGTGTTTAAAAAACATATTGAGCTGTTGGAATACAAGGGCACGGAAAAGGACGTTGTTGTTCCCACCGAGCTTGATGGAAAGCCCGTTACGGTAATAGGCGATTCCTGCTTTTACCGAAACGAGAGTGTAGAGACGGTTATCGTGCCGGAGGGGATAGAGGTTATAGAGACCGCGGCGTTTTACTGCTGCACCTCTTTGAGAAGAGCGTCTCTGCCCGAATCCTGCTCTTCTTACGGGGAAAAGCTGTTTTCCTGGTGCACTTCGCTTGAGAGTATAAAGCTTCCCTCGGGTATGACATCCGTTCCCGATTACGCTTTTAACAACTGCACGTCGCTTAGCGAAATTATATGGAACACCACCGTTACCCATATCGGAGTCCGCGCCTTTTCCTGGTGCACTTCTCTTAACACCGTGGTATTGCCGGAAAACGTGCAGACCGTTGCGGATTATGCGTTTTTCAACTGCGGAACTCTGCAATCCGTAATCATTCCGCCGGAGACGGAATACGCACCCAACGCCTTTGAAGAATGCGATAACGCCACTATCACCGGCGGCACCGTAATGAGCGAAACTTCGGACGTATCCGAAGATTCACCCGAACCCGAGGAAATTTCACAAGAAGTTTCCCAAACAATTTCGTAAAAAAGAAACCGAAAGGATTTTAAAAATAATGGAACCTCTGTCACTTAACACTCTCCGTGAGAGATATCTTAAATTCTTTGAATCCAAGGAACATCTCCGTCTGGATTCCTTCCCCCTTGTGCCTCAGGGCGATAGCTCGCTGCTTCTTATAAACGCAGGTATGGCTCCTCTTAAGCCTTACTTTACCGGCGAGCGTATTCCTCCCCGCAAGAGAGTTACCACCTGCCAGAAGTGCGTACGTACTCTGGATATAGATAATGTCGGCAAGACCGCACGCCACGGCACCTTCTTTGAAATGCTGGGCAACTTCTCCTTTGGCGATTATTTTAAGGAGGAGGCTATTCCCTGGGCTTGGGAATTCCTTACCAAGGATCTGGAAATTCCCGAAGACAGACTTTACCCCAGCGTATATCTTGAAGATGACGAAGCTTTGGAAATGTGGGTAAAGATCGGCGTTCCCAGAGAAAGAATAGTAAAGCTGGGCAAGGAAGATAACTTCTGGGAAATAGGCGCAGGCCCCTGCGGACCTTGCTCCGAAATATACTTTGACCGCGGTATCGAAAAAGGCTGCGGCAAGGAAACCTGCGGCCCCGGCTGTGATTGCGACAGATTTGTGGAAATCTGGAACATAGTTTTCACTCAGTTTGACGGTGACGGACAGGGCAATTACACCCGTCTCGCAAACCCCAACATAGATACAGGTATGGGACTTGAGCGTCTTGCGTGCGTAATGCAGGGCGTGGGCAACCTTTTTGAGGTTGATACCATTCGCAACATCATTACCGAAATAAGCCGTATTTCCGGCAAGGAATACACCGGCTCTTCCGCAGATGACGATGTTTCTATCCGTGTTATCACCGACCATATCCGTACTGCTACCTTCCTTATAAGCGACGGCGTTATCCCCTCCAACGAAGGCAGAGGATACATTCTCCGCCGCGTGCTCCGCAGAGCCGCACGCCACGGCAAGCTTTTGGGTATTCAGGGTGCGTTCCTTTCCGATCTTTGCGATACCGTTATAAGAGAAAGCGGAAAAGCATATCCCGAATTGGAAGAAAAGCGCGGATACATTAAAAAGACTATCGAGATCGAGGAAGAACGCTTCCGCCAGACTCTTGATGCAGGTCTTAATATACTTGAAAAAATGGTTGCAGATACTCTTGCCGCAAATGGAAGCACCCTTTCCGGCGAAGATCTGTTCAAGCTTTACGATACCTTCGGATTCCCCGTAGACCTCACCCGTGAAATCGCTTCCGAAAAGGGCGTGGGTATTGATGAGGATGCGTTCAAGGCTCTTATGACCGAGCAAAAGCGCCGTGCCCGCGAAGCACGTGCCGCTTTGGGTGATAACAGCTGGAGCGATGACGTTATGACAGCTATCGACCGTACCGTTCCCACCGAATTCGTAGGCTATGATTTCACTTCCGCAGGAAGCGAGATCAAATATATCCTTGCAGACGGCGAGGCAGTAAACTTCCTTTCCGCAGGCAAGGCAGTACTCGTACTTGATATCACTCCCTTCTATGCAGAAAGCGGCGGACAGGTTGGCGATAAAGGCGTTATCACCACCGAAACCGGTATTTTCGTTGTAGAAGACACCAAAAAGACTCACGAAGGACAGTATCTCCATACCGGTTACGTTTCTGAGGGAAGTATCGGTCTGGGCAAGTGCGTTGCTTCCGTAGACGAGGAACGCAGAAACGCTATTGCAAGAAACCACTCCTCTGTTCACCTGCTTCAGGCGGCTCTCCGCAAGGTGCTTGGCACTCACGTTGAGCAGGCAGGCTCTTACGTTGACGAACACAGAGCGCGCTTTGACTTTACTCATTTCGCCGCTATGACAAGCGAAGAGATTACCGCTGTGGAAACTCTCGTAAACCAAGAGATACTGAAGGGCGAAGAGGTTATCACCGAAGTAAAGACCATTGC
>JAGCNA010000122.1 GCA_017646185.1 Clostridia bacterium | reverse complement strand
TTATTCATCTTTCATTACGGAAACTATGTATTCGGCGCATTTTTCGATGCCGATGACACCGCTGTCGAGGCACAAATGGTAATTAAGAGAATTGCCCCATTCTTCGCCGGTATAATGTTTATAATGAGCGCGGCGCTTTGCATCCTTATCGGCAAGGCGTTTTTCGGGCTTACTCTCGCTTTCGCCGTATAATCTTACGATACGTTCTGCACGGAATTCATCGGATGCGTGGATAAATACGCGGAGCACATCTTCCCTATCCTTTAAGATTTGGTCTGCGCATCTGCCGACGATTACGCAAGGACCTTTTTCCGCAAGATCAAGTATGACCTTACGCTGAATGACCCACAGAAAATCGGAAGCGGACATACCGCCCATTACACCGGGAACACCGGGATTTGAAAAAGCGTATGACCAAACGCTTTTGCCACGGGCATGCTCGCCGATCTGCTCTATGTATTCTTCGGAAAATCCGGTTTCCAAAGCAACCTTTTCCACTATCTCTTTATCGTAATAAGGGATTCCCAAACGCTCTGCAACGGTTTTGGCTATCGTCCTTCCGCCGCTGCCGAACTGTCTGCCCACGGTAAGAATGTTCCGTTTCATAAAATAACCTCCGTTCAAGGAAAAGTTATGACAAAGCTGTAATAAGATATTCCAAAGCGCCGGAACGGGAAACTCCCAGCACCCAGGCAAGTTCTTCCTGCACGATACGCTCAGCCGCTCTGTAAAAATGCTCATCAGCATCGGAAAGACGTTTTCCCGATTCCTTTAACAGATTTCTTTTTCTGTATATACAATCCGCCAGAAGCATAAGCGTTTTTGTATCCCCTTGAAGAAGCATCTCTTTAAAAGAGGATATTCTTTTTTTGCGGTCATCTATCCAATCCATTCGCTCATTCTTTGCCTGAGCCATAATATTATCGAATTCATCTTTGGAAAACACGTTACGCATCTTTCCGCACAGTATGGAATTATCCACAGGGACATACAAGACTGATGCGGGATTATTGTTGGGCCGAAGAATATAATAAGTTTTATCATCTTCTTCCGAATTTCGCATCGGCCCTATTTCTTCTATAAGACATACACCGTTAACGGCATATACCACATATTCGCCCTTTGAAAACAAAGTTCGCCACGTCCTTTCCGATTTTCTGTAAAAATACCCTGAAATTATTATAGCAAAAATGTTAACTTTTTCAAGGGTAATTTTGTACAAACTATTAACGGAAAGATTTGTTAAACTTTACTTTATTGAAGCTTGGACATAAAACGTTCAGCATCGACAATAAATCTTTCGTGGGTACCTTCCCCTGTTTTTCCTTTACTGTCAAAAGCCTGAACGGCAAAAACCAAACGGCGTCTGTCTATTTCTATAAGCTCACAGCTGTATGTAACCGTATCGCCCAAAGGGGTTGCGGCGAGATGGGCGATATTTACTTTTGTTCCCACGGTGGTAAAGCCCTCTTCAAGAAAAGGACGGACGCAATTCATACATACGTTTTCCATTCCGGCAATAAGTGCGGGTGTGGCAAGCACACAAAGACTGCCGCTGCCCATATTCTTTGCGGAAAGATCATCTGTTACAATAATGTCTACACTGTTTTTCAAACCTGTTTTTAACATATCCTTACTCCTTTAAATCGCATATAAAACAATTCCCAGATACTGAAGCACGCTTCCTCCGATAACAAACACATGGAATGCGTTGTGCATATATCTGCGTTTTTTACCCAATCCGTAAAGAATGGCACCAATGGTATACAGAATTCCGCCGCCCAGCACGTATAAAAATCCGGGCACGGTAAGCACTTCTATAGTGGGAACTATGGCAAAAATAATTGCCCAGCCCATCATTACATAGCATATCATAGAAAAAACACGGTATTGTTTAAGATCTATGGCAGTAAGCGTGATCGCCAAAGCGGCACAACCCCATTCAATACCGAAAACCACCCAAGCGATAACGGGATATACGGGACGGAGTGCGCACAGCAAAATAGGCGTATAGGTTCCGGCTATAAGCATATATATGGTGCAGTGATCCAATACCTGCAGTACCTTTTTGGCTATACCCGGTCTTAAACCGTGATAAATACTGGACATGCAGTAAAGCAATATCATTGAAGCACCGTATATGGAAGAGGTTACAACTGCGTATACACTTCCCTTGAATGCCGAGAAAAGTATTGCCGAGACAAGAGCGAATATAGCAAAAGCTCCCCCGACGATGTGTGACACCATATTAAATATCTCCTCACCCTTGCTATAGGTGGGAAGGATTCTGTCTGAAAGTTTCGTTCTCAAAAGGGCACCTCCGAAATGTTGTGATATATATAATAACACTATGTACATAACAAATCAATAATTATTTTTTCAATATTCGCATTGACTATATTGAAAATAAATGGTAAAATCAAACCCAAGAGGTGATTGTATTTATGAATATCAAAAATGCGTTTGAATATCTTACCGGCGCAAAAAAATATACTTATGAGCAATCTGTGCCCGAAGCACTTCAGTGTGCTGCGGAAGCCGTAGTAATGCTTGAAAACAAAGAAAACTGCCTTCCCTTAAAGGAAAACGAAAAGGTTTGTCTGTTTGGCAGAATGCAAAAGGATTATTTCGTTTCCGGTACCGGAAGCGGCGGCAGAGTTGCTCCCCCTTACGTTACGAATATTGCGGATTCTCTTAAAGAAGAAGGCGTTTCTCTTGACGGAGAGACCGAAGCGCTTTACGATGAATTTGTTAAAGAAAACCCTTACGATCCCGATAACGGCTGGACACACCCTTGGTCCCAGAAAGAACCCGAATTAACCGAGGAGTTTGTTGCCTCCGCCGCACAGCGATGCGATACCGCTATTGTTATTATAGCCCGCACCGCAGGCGAAGACAAGGACTGTGCGCCCGTTGCCGGAAGCTACTTCCTTTCCGAAACCGAAGAAAACAACATTTCTATTATACGCCGTAACTTCTCCAAAGTATGCGTTTTACTTAACGTATGCGGTGTTATGGATATGTCTTGGGTAAAGAAATTTGATATCGACAGCGTACTCTACCTCTGGCAGGCAGGTATGATGGGCGGTAAGGCGGCAGCTCAGGTTATCTGCGGCAAGGTATCCCCCAGCGGAAAGCTGCCCGATACTATTGCGGTTTCTCCCGAAGCCGTGCCCTCCGAAAAGAATTACGGAGGCACCGAATTCAATCTCTACCAAGAGGATATTTACGTTGGCTACCGCTATTTCAACACCTTTGCAAAGCAGGATATTGCGTACCCCTTCGGATTCGGCTTGTCTTACACCGAGTTTGAAATAAGCGCCACCGATGCGAAAGCAGAAAACGGTGTTGTAAACGTAAGCTTTACCGTAAAAAATACCGGTAATTTCAGCGGCAAGCAGGTAGTTCAGTGCTACTGCAAGCAGCCTCAGGGCGTTTTGGGCAAAGCAGAAAGCATTCTTTGCGGTTTTTATAAAACTCCCCTTCTTGCACCCGGTGAAAGCTGTAACGGCGTTATTTCCGTACCCGAGCGTGTGATCGCTTCTTATGATGACAGCGGCAAGACCGGCAACCGTTTCTGCTACGTTCTCGAAAAGGGTGAATACGTATATTCTATCGGTGATTCTTCCCTTAATACCACCGAAGTATTCAAAAATACGCTTGAAGAAACAAAGGTTTTGAAGCAGTGCGTTTCCGCTTTGGCCCCCGTACGTGAATTCACACGTTTTTACAATGCAGGCGGCACCGTTGCTTATGAAGACGTGCCTACAAGACAGCAAAAGTTTGCACTTCCTTCCCTGCCCGAGCTTCCTTACACCGGCGACAAGGGTATTACACTCTTTGACGTTGCCGAAAACAAAGCATCTATGCGCGAATTCCTTGCACAGCTTACAGACAAGGAGCTTTGCTGTATAGTACGCGGCGAAGGTATGAACAGCCCCAAGGTTACTCCCGGCACCGGCGCAGCTTTCGGCGGTGTTACAAAGGACCTTTCCAAAAAGAAAATACCCGTTATGTGCTGTACCGACGGACCTTCCGGTATACGTATGGTAAGCGATGCAAAGTGCTTCTCTTACCCTGACGCTACCGCTATTGCCGCTACCTGGAACACGGAGCTGGCAGAGGCTATGTACGTTCACTGCGGTAACGAGCTTGCTTCTTATGCTGTAGATATTTTGCTCGGTCCCGGTACCAACATTCACCGTAACCCTATGTGCGGAAGAAACTTTGAGTACTTCTCCGAAGATCCTCTGCTGGCAGGTAAAATGTGTGCCGCAGTTTGCAGAGGTCTTGATAACGCTGGCGTTTCCGCCACTATCAAGCATTTCCTTGCTAACAACCAGGAAAAATCCCGTCACGACGTTGATGCGGTGTTGTCCGAGCGTGCGGTAAGAGAAATATATGCGTTCCCCTTCTTTATTGCGGTAACGGAAAGCAACGTACGTGCCGTAATGACCTCCTACAACCCCGTAAACGGCGAATGGGCGGCAGGAAATGCAGACCTGTGCATCGGCATCCTGCGTGATGATTTCGGCTTTGACGGCTTTGTAATGAGCGACTGGTGGGCAAAGATAACCGGTGATGACGGCAAGGGCTGTACAACCAATCTTAAGGCTATGGTAAAGGCTCAGAATGACGTTTATATGGTTTGCTCCGATGCGGAAACCAGAGACGATAACCTTGCTGTAAGCCTTGAAAACGGCGAGCTTACAAGAGCACAGCTTGGTATATGCGCAGAGCATCTTTGCACCTACGCACTTGACAGCCTTTCCTTTAAAGCAATGCGTGAGGGATACGGTACCGAAGATCCCAAGAGCCTTGTTGAAGGTAAAGAACCCGTATTTACTACCGAGGTTGTGGATTACAAGGCAGTTTACAATTCCCCCAACGCACGCCGTGCCGTAATTGCGGTTGAGCTTTCTTCCACCACACCCGCACTTACCCAGACGGATATACAGCTTATAATCACCTGGCACAACGCCGCTACTTATACCGTGGGCGGTACTGACGGAAATATCATTACCGAATACCGTCTTATAAGCCTTTTGGAGGGTAATAACGAAATGACCTTTATGTCGGATACCGACAAAGTAAAGGTGCATAAGGTTACTATATATTAAGTAAATAATGGCATATAAAAACTCCCGATGAAGATCGGGAGTTTTTGTGTTTACAAGGTAATGATTTATTTCACTTCG
>JAGCNA010000121.1 GCA_017646185.1 Clostridia bacterium | reverse complement strand
GTTAAGGAATTCTCTGTAAACTTCTCCGGCAGCGGCAGATACGTTGAAATCAGCGTTGCACGTGACGGTTGGGCTTTCCTTTCTGAGCTTGAAGTATACGCAGCTAAGTAATTTCGCTCGGTAAAGAACTGCACAGCGAAAAACGCACATACTTAAAAATTAAGAACAGCGAGAGATTGAAACATATCTCTCGCCGTTTGTTTTTTATAAGGAAAAAATCTGTAAACAGATTTTATTTTTACTTGCGTTTTTCTACGCATTTTCGCTTCGCTAGTCGTAGAATACTACGCCACGCTTGCGAAAAAGCGTTCTGCAGCCCTTTACCATCGCTCACTTCAAAAACTTACTCTTTCGGTACTATAGCCATAACATATCGAAAATGATTATACGGTTTTTTGCGTTACGCAAAAAACTACTGTAATTCCTCATTAAAAAAACGGCTGATATTATCAGCCGTTTTAATTTATTTTACGAAATCTTCGTCCCAGTTGCCGTTAGTAAATATCTTGGTTGCCTTGCCGTCTTTCCAGCCGGTGATAGACAGATCTGCGCAGCCGATCATAAAGTCAACGTGGATCATACTTTCGTTAACGCCCTGCTCTTTAAGCTGTTCGCGGGTCATATTCTCGTAGCCAACAACAAGGTTGCCGAAGCCTCTGCCGATAGCAACGTGGCAAGCGGCATTTTCATCAAACAATGTGTTATAGAAAAGAATGCCGGAGTTGCTTATGGGGCTATCGTGAGGAACCAGCGCAAGTTCGCCGAGGCGAGCCGCGCCTTCGTCGGATGCAACGAGCTGTTTAAGGATATCTTCTCCCTTTTCGGCGGTTACCTTTGTAACCTTGCCGTCTTCAAAGGTGAAGGTGAAGTTTTCTACCAGATTTCCTCTTACGGAAAGAGGCTTGGTGGAAACCAAGGTTCCCTCGCACTTGCCTGCGATGGGGGTGGTGAATATTTCCTCGGTAGGCATATTGGGGTTGTAGTAAACGCCCTTGGTGGTTTCGCCGCCGCCCAGCCAGAGGATATTATTGTTCAGCCAGCAACGGAAATCCGTGCCGTTGGAAGACTTGTATTCCAGATAGTCAAACTTTGCATCGTTAAGACGGGCGCATTTATCCATAAAATCTGCGTTATGGTCCGCCCAAGCCTTTTCGGGATCGCTGGACGCATCGGTAATATAAACGGTGGAAAGGATAGTCTTCCACAGCTTTTCAACTGCAGTGGAGGTGCGTTCACCGGGGAACACCTTTTTTGCCCAATCCTTGCCTGCGGCGGCAACGATAGTCCACTGGTAGTTATTATCCATTTCATCAAGATATTTTTTGAGTATCTTGTGGGTTGCCACAGAGGATTTCTGCATCTTTTCTCCGTTAACGCCCTTCAAAGCGTCGGGTCCGTCGGAGATGATGTTAATATATGCGGGGAGAGTCTTGCAGTCAAACGCCTGCTTTGCCTCCTGCCAATCGTGGATATTGCAAAGAGTCTTTAAGGATTGATGTCTGTACGCCATTTTGGTGGTGTAGGAATAACGCCAATCTACACGTACTTCCTTTGCGCCTGCTTTGTAGGCTTCTTCCACAACCATTCCTGCAAATTCGTACATTTCTACAGACGCGCGTACGACAACGTACTGTCCCTTCTGAACGGACGCCCCGGTGCGGACTGCAAGACGTGCATATTTACGGAGTAAGGTTTTAGTCATTTG
>JAGCNA010000120.1 GCA_017646185.1 Clostridia bacterium | reverse complement strand
GGTTACCGCCGTAGGTAGAGCCGTGGTCGGAGGGGCCAAGCACGTTTTCCACCTTTTCGCTCATCATAGTGGCTCCGATAGGAAGTCCGCCTCCCAAGCCCTTTGCGGGTGAAACTATATCGGGTGAAATTCCAAACTGCATATATGCATAAAGCGAGCCGGTTCTGCCGTTTCCGGTCTGAACTTCATCAATTATAAGGGGAATATCATTTTCTGTTGCAAGACGCTGTGCCGCCATAACAAATTCGTTGTTAAGAGGAATAACTCCGCCTTCGCCCTGCACCATTTCCAGCATTATTCCCGCAGGCTTAAGGGTTTCTACGGTATTAATAAGCTGGGCGGTATCATTCGCCGTTACGTGGGCAAAACCCGGTGTAAGGGGGTTAAACAGCTTGTGGAACACGTCCTGTCCCGTAGCGGAAAGGGTAGTAAGTGTTCTGCCGTGAAAGCTGTTTTTAAGGGTGATTATTGTATAGAATTCATCGCCCTTTTTCTCTGCGGAATACTTTCTCGCAACCTTTATGGCGCATTCGTTTGCTTCTGCGCCGGAGTTGGAAAAGAAAACCTTTTTCATTCCCGTCTTTTGGCACATAGCCTCTGCAAGCAAAGCGCAAGGCTCGGTGTAATACAGATTGGAGGTGTGTTGAAGTTTGCAGGCTTGGTCGGTAACAGCCTTTACCCATTCTTCGTCGGCATAGCCGAAAGCAGTAACGCCGATACCCGAACCCATATCTATATATTCTTTGCCGTTAATATCCTTAACGATACAGCCTTTTCCTTCTGTAAGCTCAAGGGGGAAGCGTCCGTAAGTTCCTGCAACATATTCTTTATCTTTTAAAAGAAAGCTGTTCATTTGGTTCAACCTTTCGTAACCATAGTACCGGCACCTTCGTCGGTAAGAAGCTCCATAAGTATGGAGTGGGGAATACGTCCGTCCATTATAACCACGTTGTTTACGCCGTGATCAAGTGCATCTATACAGCAATCAACCTTGGGGATCATACCGCCGGAGATAACGTTTTGTTCGTAAAGCGACTTTGCCTCTTCCACGGTTATTTTGGGAATAAGGGTGGAGGGATCGTCTTTATCACGAAGAATTCCCGCAATATCTGTCATCATTATAAGACGCTCTGCTTCAAGAGCACCTGCAACACGTGCGGCGGCAGTATCGCCGTTAATATTATACGTGTTACCGTTTTCATCGCAGGCAACGGTGGAAACAACGGGAATATAGCCCTTTTCCAAAAGGTCGGTTACGGGCTGAATGTTAACGTTGGTAATATTTCCTACGTATCCCAATCTTTCGTCCTTGAAATCCGCTTCTATCAATCTGCCGTCGATACCGGAAATGCCCATGGCCTTTCCGCCCTTCATTTCCAGCATATTAACAAGGGTCTTGTTTACTTTACCTGCCAAAACCATTTGAACGATATCTACGGTTTCTTTGTCGGTAACACGTAATCCGTCCACAAATTCGGGCTTTTTGCCCAGTTTTGCCATGGTTTCGCTTATTTCGGGACCGCCGCCGTGTACCAATACCACCTTAACACCGATAAGCCATAAAAGAACTATATCTTCCATAACCTGTTCTTTTAACTGCTGGTTGATCATAGCGTTACCGCCGTATTTTACAACAACGCACTTTCCGTTATAACGGCGTATATAGGGCAGAGCCGCAGTAAGCACTTCTGCACGCTGTGCGTTGGAAAAAATATTATCGTTATTCATAAAAGCTCCTTATGTGCGGTAATCGCCGTTTATCTTTACGTAATCGTAGGTAAGGTCACAGCCCCAAGCGGTAGCGGAAAATTCTCCCTCACCAACGGAAATAAGTATATCTATCTCTTTTTCAAGCAGGATTTCCTTTGCTTTTTCTTCAGAGAAGGGCACGCCTGCGCCGTTCTGGCAAACAGTAATTATACCTTTGTTGCTTTTAAAGGAAACGTCTATCTTGGTAACGTCAACAGAAGCGCCGCTGTAGCCGATAGCACACAGCACACGTCCCCAGTTGGCGTCTGCACCGAACATAGCGGCTTTTAACAGGCTGGAGCAAATAACGCTCTTTGCGCATATTTTTGCTGTTTCTTCATCATCTGCGCCGGTTACAACGCATTCCAAAAGCTTTGTTGCGCCTTCGCCGTCACCTGCAATCATTCTGCAAAGATTTACCGTAAGGGTATTCAAAGCCTTCATAAACACGGTAAAATCTTGGTTTTCTTCAGTAATAACTTCGTTACCCGCCATACCGTTGGCAAGCACGGTAACCATATCGTTGGTGGAGGTGTCTCCGTCAACGCTAACCATATTGAAGGTGTTTTTAATATCACCGGAAAGTGCTTTCTGAAGCATATCGGGTGCGATAGCGCAGTCGGTGGTAATAAATACCAGCATTGTAGCCATGTTGGGGTGTATCATCCCGCTTCCTTTTGCGATACCGCCCATACGGCATACCTTACCGTTTATTTCAAATTCAACCGCAACTTCTTTTGAAACGGTGTCGGTGGTCATAATAGCTGTAGCCGCATCATTGCTTCCTTCGTATGAAAGATTTGCGGTAAGCTCCGCCATACCGTCTGCAATGGGAGTAATATCCAAGGGCTGACCGATAACACCGGTGGAAGCAACCACAACGTCGTTTGCGGGAATCCCCGTAGCTTCGGATACAAGTTTGCACATTTCTTTTGCTATCTGAATTCCGTTTGCGTTGCAGGTGTTTGCGTTGCCGCTGTTGCAAATAACAGCCTGCGCCTTTCCGTCGGAAAGGTTTCGCATATTAAGAAGCAGGGGAGCTCCCTTAACAAGGTTGGTAGTATATACAGCAGCGGCGCTGGCGGGAACATCGCTCACAATAAGAGCGAGATCCTTCTTTGTGCGGTTTTTGCGTATACCGCAGTGCACACCGCTTGCTTTAAATCCTTTTGCGGCACAAATACCGCCGGAAATAAGTTTCATTTATATAATCTCCTTAATCGTTTACACAAAGTCCGTGTTTTTCATCAATTCCCAACAGAATGTTCATATTCTGTATAGCGGCGCCGGATGCGCCCTTGCCCAAATTATCAAATCTGGCAGTAAGAATAATTCTTTCATCGTTTCCGTGAACGCTTATGCACATATCGTCTCTGCCGGAATAACGGTTTGCGGATAACATACCCGTTTCATCTTCGCTGTCATCAACGAACACAAGACCGTCGGTATAGTAATCGGCATATAATTTCCGTATATCCTCGATAGATCCTTTTGCATCTTTTGCAAACAGAGAAACGGTAACCTCCATTCCGCTGTAAAAATCACCTACGATAGGGCAGAATACAGGCATATTCTCAAGCCCGCACAGATGCGCCATTTCCTTAAGATGCTTGTGTTGCTGTGTAAGAGCATATTGTCTTGGCGCTTTAAGCAGAGAAGAACGGTTTTCGTCCTCGTATTCCGCAATCATCTTTTTTCCGCCGCCGGAATATCCGGTAAGAGAAAAGCAGGAAATATGTGCATCTTTACATATCATACCGCTTTGGGTTAGAGGTGCTACCAATGCTATAAATCCGCTTGCGTGGCAGCCGGGATTTGCAATACGGGTGCTGTTTTTGATTTTCTCTCTTTGACCTTTAAGCTCGGGAAAACCGTATGTCCAGCCCTCGGAAACTCTGTGGGCGGTGGAAGTGTCAATAATTTTTGCTTTTGAATCTTTTGCAAGCTCAACTGCTTCAATCGCCGCCGCATCGGGCAGGCAAAGGAAAACGATATCTGCGTTTTGTATAGCTTCTTGTCTTGCGATGGGGTCTTTTCTTTTGTCCTCGGAAAGGCGTATAAGCTCAATATCTTCTCTTTGCGAAAGTCTTTCCGCAATACGCAGACCGGTTGTGCCTGCGCTTCCGTCAATAAATACTTTTGTCATTTTTTCAAAATCTCTTTCACGTAGTTTATCTGCGCCTTTACCGAATCGACGGACGTACCGCCTTCGGATATGCGTTTTTCAACACAGACCATAAGGTCAATTTCGTTATATAAATCGGTTTCAAACAAGGGAGAATATTCCTTGTAGGCTTCAAGGGGAAGCTCTTCCAAAACCGTGTCGTTTTCAATACAATATGCTACCAACGAACCCGATATCTTATATGCGCTTCTGAAAGGCATTCCTTTTTTAACCAGATAATCTGCAAGATCGGTAGCGTTTATAAAACCTTTTTGTGCGGCGCGCTTCATGTTTTCGGTGTTTGCTTTAATGGTTTTTATCATACCCGTAAACACCTTGAGGCACATTACAACCGTATCGCAGGCATCGAATACACTTTCTTTATCCTCCTGCATATCCTTGTTATAGGCAAGGGGAAGTCCCTTCAAAGTGGTAAGCAACGCCAAGAGGTCACCGTAAACTCTGCCCGTCTTACCTCTTACAAGCTCAGCCATATCGGGATTTTTCTTTTGGGGCATAATAGATGATCCGGTTGTATATGCATCGGAAAGCTCTACAAACTTAAACTCCCAGCTTGACCAAAGGATTATCTCTTCGGAAAAACGGGAAAGGTGCATCATAAGAATGGCAACCGCGCTCATAAATTCAGCGCAGAAATCACGGTCGGAAACGCCGTCAAGGCTGTTAAGGCAAATTCCGTCAAAACCAAGCTTTTCAGCTTCAAAGCGTCTGTCGGTGTTATAGGTGGTTCCCGCAAGTGCGCAACAGCCGATAGGGGAAAGATTCATTCGCTTTCTGCAGTCATTAAATCTTTCAATATCACGTAAAAGCATCATAGCGTACGCCATAAGATGATGACCGAAGGTTATGGGCTGTGCTCTCTGCAAATGTGTATAACCGGGCATTATTGCGTCTTTGTAAGTGTATGCTTTTTCGGTGATTACGGAAACAAGCTCTTTAAGCAGAGAAACGATACCGTCTGTTTCTTCGCGGAGATACATTCGAATGTCCAAAGCAACCTGATCGTTTCTGCTTCTCGCAGTGTGGAGCTTTTTGCCCGTGTCGCCTATACGCTCCGTCAGCACCTGCTCAACAAACATATGTATGTCTTCGCAGGACATATCTATCTTCAAAGCGCCGGATTCAAGATCCGCAAGTATCTCTTCAAGTCCGTTTATAAGTGTGTCAGCATCTGCTTTGGTGATTATGCCCTGCTTGGAAAGCATTTGAGCGTGAATAATACTACCGGTGATATCCTGTCTGTACATTCTGCTGTCAAAATGTATAGAAGAGTTGAAATCATCAGCAATTTTTTCTGTTACACCGTCTGTACGGCCTGCCCACATTTTAGCCATTTGCCCGTTCTCCTTAAACTTGAATATATACGTAACATACGCCAAATACCGGCTGACCGTATTTTAAGACGGTCATCCGGTATCTTAAATTTTATATTATTTGCCGTCTACCATTGCCTGAACCTTTATGGGAAGACCATAGAGGTTTATAAAGCCCTTGGCATCTGTCTGATCATAATCACTTTCACCGAAGGTTGCGATCTCTTCGCTGTAGAGAGAGTATTCGCTCCAAACACCTGCGTTGATCATATTGCCCTTATAAAGCTTTAACTTAACCTTACCGGTTACGCGCTCCTGAGTCTTATCAACAAAAGCGGAAAGAGCTTCACGGAGGGGAGTGAACCACTGACCGTTGTAAACCAGTTCTGCAAAGGTAATGGAAAGACGCTGTTTTTCGTGCAGAGTCATCTTGTCAAGACAGATGCTTTCAAGCACGCTGTGCGCTTTGTAAAGAATCGTTCCGCCGGGAGTCTCGTATACACCGCGGCATTTCATACCTACAAGACGGTTTTCAACGATATCTATAATACCGATACCGTTTTTGCCGCCGATCTCGTTAAGCTTTAAGATAATGTTCTTTGCGCTCATCTTTTCATCGTTAAGAGCAACGGGAACACCCTGAACGAAATCAAGAGTTATGTAGGTAGGTTCATCGGGAGCCTGAATAGGGGAAACGCCCATTTCAAGGAAGCCCTCTTTTTCGTACATGGGCTCGTTACCGGTATCCTCAAGGTCCATACCTTCGTGGGAAAGGTGCCAGAGGTTCTTGTCCTTGGAATAGTTGGTTTCACGGTTTATCTTCAAGGGAATGTTGTGAGCCTCTGCGTATTCGATCTCTTCTTCGCGGGATTTGATATCCCATTCACGCCAAGGAGCGATAATAGGCATATTGGGGCAGAAGTGCTTGAGTGCAAGCTCAAAACGAACCTGGTCGTTACCCTTGCCGGTACAGCCGTGTGCAATAGCGTCTGCATTTTCTTTAATAGCTATTTCAGCAAGGCCTTTTGCGATGCAGGGACGTGCGTGGCTGGTACCAAGCAGATATTCTTCGTAAACCGCGCCTGCCTTCATAGTGGGGATAATGTACTCATCAACATATTCGTCGGTCTGGTCAAGAACGTAAAGCTTGGAAGCTCCGGTCTTGAGTGCTTTTTCCTCAAGTCCTTCAAGCTCGTCTGCCTGTCCTACGTTACCGGAAACCGCAACAACTTCACAGTTGTTATAATTTTCCTTAAGCCAGGGAATGATGATAGATGTATCAAGACCGCCGGAATAGGCGAGTACTACCTTTTTGATATTTTCTTTGTTCATAATAAATGCCTCCGAAAAAATACTGTAAATTTGTGAAATATTATACAATAAAAAGGCTGATTTGTCAATTATTATTCGGTTTAATATCCACTTTTTTACTTTTTATATAATAAAATCTGTATTTTTTTTGTTTAGTTATGCAAATGCACAATAAACAAACCGAGTCTGTAAAAAATCTGTTAAAATGATTGATTTTCCTTGATATTGCTGTTATATTATATGTGAGGAAATTTTTGCTATTATACATACGTTTTTTTGCTTTGTGTGAATTTTTTTGATTTTTACTTCTTTAAGTTAATTTTCGGTTTATAAACTGTGCATAATATGTCAGTACGAAAAAGCACGAAGAGGTAAAAGCTTTGAAAGAAGTAAAAAGACCCCGCAAACAAATGATATGGTTTTATACGGTTGCCCTTGCGGTGTTACTGTTATTTAATCTTATTGCAATGCCGCGTATTACGGAAAACCGTATCACAGAGGTGGATTACGGCACCTTTATGACCATGACTGCCGCCGGCAATATAGGCAAGGTGGAAATAAGCACGAGCTATATTGTATTCACCGATAAAGCCGAAGAAAATATATACAAGACCGGCGCGCTTAACGATCCCGACCTCATACAGCGTCTGCACGAATCAAACGCCGTGTTTTCCGGTGAAATAGCCGAAGAAGCATCTCCTCTGCTTTCTTTTGTGCTGTCTTGGGTATTTCCCATCCTTTTTTTCATAATTTTGGGCAATATACTGTCCAAAGCGTTTATGAAAAAAGCAGGCGGAAACAATTCCATGATGTTCAACATGGGAAAAAGCAACGCAAAGATATACGTCAAATCCTCGGACGGTATCAGATTTTCTGACGTTGCGGGAGTGGACGAAGCAAAGGAAAGTCTGAAAGAAGTGGTGGATTATCTTGATAATCCCGAAAAATATTCTAAAATCGGCGCATCAATGCCTAAAGGCGTATTGCTTGTAGGACCTCCCGGTACGGGAAAGACAATGATAGCAAAGGCTGTGGCGGGAGAAGCTAACGTGCCCTTCTTTTCAATGTCGGGTTCCGAATTTGTTGAAATGTTTGTCGGTATGGGTGCCTCAAAGGTAAGAGACCTTTTTAAACAAGCAAAAGAAAAAGCACCGTGTATAATTTTTATTGATGAGATCGATGCAATAGGTCAGCGGCGCGACGGACGTTTAGGAAGTAATGACGAAAGAGAGCAGACTCTTAACCAGCTTTTAACCGAAATGGACGGTTTTGAGGGAAACGCCGGAGTTATAATACTTGCCGCCACAAACAGACCCGAAACCCTTGACCCCGCGCTTACACGTCCCGGCAGATTTGACCGCCGTATACCCGTGGAATTACCGGATCTGAAGGGCAGAGAAGCTATACTGAAGGTTCATTCACAAAAGATAAAAACCGACGGTAAGATAAATTATCTTTCCATAGCAAGAATGGCGTCCGGCGCTTCGGGTGCAGAGCTTGCGAATATTATCAACGAGAGTGCTTTGCGTGCTGTCAGAGCAGGCAGGGAAGCGGTTACGCAACCGGATCTGGAAGAAAGCATAGAAGTTGTTATTGCCGGATACCGTAAGAATAATTCACTCCTTACAGATAACGAAAAACTTGTGGTTGCCTATCACGAAATGGGACACGCCATAGTTGCCGCCAAGCAACCGGGCTCCGCGCCGATACAAAAAATCACCATTGTTCCCCGCACCTCGGGCGCTTTGGGATATACTCTGCAGGCTGAAAAAGACAACCGATATCTCCTTACCAAAAGCGAAATTGAAAATAAAATTTCCATTCTGACTGCGGGACGCGCCGCAGAGCAGGTCGGTGTAGGCACAGTTACCACGGGTGCATCAAACGATATTGTGGAGGCTACCAAGCTTGCCCGTGCCGCAATTATGCGTTTCGGGATGAGCACTCATTTTGGTATGATGGCGTTAGAATCACAAACGAATATTTATCTTGGCGGTGATTCAGTTTTGAATTGCTCTGCCGACACGATGGCGAAGGCAGATGTCCTTATAGCAGAGCTTATTAAAAATCAATTTGATAAAGCCGTGGAAATTTTAACGGCAAACCGCGAAAAGCTCGATGAACTCGCCTTGTATTTATATCATAATGAAACTGTAAGCGGAAAAGAATTTTTGGAAATTCTGGAAAGCTGACATTATATAGAGGATAAAATGAACAGAATACTGAAAAAAGAACAGATATTTACTTTGCCGAATTTATTAAGCATAATCCGGCTTTTGCTTATTCCCGTTATAGTTTATCTTTATTGCTTTGAAGAGCAATATATCGCGGCAGTTGCGATAATTCTTATTTCGGGATTGACAGACGTTGTGGACGGTATAATTGCGCGAAGCTTTAATATGGTTTCCGATTTCGGGAAAATACTTGATCCGATAGCCGATAAGCTTACACAGATTACTGTCATATTTTGTATTGCCACACGTATAAAACACGTTTGGCTGTTGGTGGGCATGTTCGTTATCAAAGAGATAGTAATGCTGATAATGGGAATGGTCGCTATTAAAAAATTCGATTCCGTTAACAGCGCAAAATGGTATGGAAAAGCAAATACCGTAATACTCTACGCTGCTATGGTACTGTTTATGATCTTTCCGGAGATGAACACCGCTTTTTCTGCGTCGGTTGTTATTATCAGCGCGGTTTCCTTGGTGTTCAGTCTGGGACTTTATATCAGGTTTTATTATCGTTTGTTTATTAATTCCGCAACCGAACAGAATAAATAAACGGCACTTAATTGTAATTAAAAATTTTCATATACATTTTCAGGAGGCTTGTATGCTTGAACTAAAAAGTATTAAAAAAGAATACTCTGCAGGCGATACCAAGGTCTTTGCCTTAAGAGGTGTGGATCTTCAGTTCCGCGATTGCGAATTCGTTTCCATACTCGGCCCTTCGGGATGCGGTAAGACAACCATGCTGAACATTATCGGCGGTCTGGACCGTTATTCCTCGGGTGATCTGTTTATTAACGGCAAGAGTACAAAGGATTTTAACGCCCGTGATTGGGATACATACCGTAATCATTCTATCGGTTTTGTCTTCCAGAGTTACAACCTTATCCCTCACCAGAGCGTACTTCAAAACGTAGAGCTGGCGTTATCTCTTTCCGGTGTTTCCAAGCGTGAACGCCGCAGAAGAGCAAAAGAAGCTTTGGAAAAAGTAGGGCTTGCAGACCATATCAAAAAGAAGCCGGGTGAAATGTCCGGCGGTCAGATGCAGCGTGTTGCTATTGCCCGTGCAATCGTAAATAATCCCGATATTATCCTTGCGGATGAACCTACCGGTGCTTTGGATACCGAAACCAGCGTTCAGGTTATGGACATTCTTAAAGAAATTGCAAGAGACCGTCTTGTAATTATGGTTACCCATAACCCCGAGCTTGCCGAAACTTATTCTACCCGTATTATCAGAATGGTAGACGGTACCATCCTCGGCGATACAGCACCCCTTACACAGGAAGAGCTTGATAAGGAACGTATTAAAGAAAAAGAGTTGGCAAAAAAGAAAATCAAAATGCCCTCTCTTTCCTTTGCTACCTCTTTTGTGCTTTCTCTTAAAAACCTTATCAGCAAAAAGGGACGTACTATGCTCACCTCGTTTGCAGGTAGTATAGGTATTATCGGTATTGCGCTTATATATGCTGTTTCCAACGGTATGACAACGTATATAGATACTGTGCAGGAAGAAACCTTGTCTTCTTATCCTCTTACCATTCAAGCACAGCATCTTGATATGAGTACTCTGCTTACCACCTTTATGGGTCAGGCGGAATCTATCGAAGAGCACGAAAAGGACGCAGTTTACCAAAAGGCAATGCTTGCGGCTTTGATAAACGCTGTTAATAACACAGAAGCTACCGAAAACGACCTTAAAGCCTTTAAAGAATATATAGAAAACGAAATGTCCGATGCTTCCGAAAACGAAAAACTTAAAGAAGCTCTTAACGGAATTCAGTATACCTATAATCTTAACCTTTTGGTTTACACCAAAGACGAAGCAGGAAAGATCATCGAATCTGATACCCAAAAGCTTTTGGGCGAGCTTTTGCTTGAAAACTTCGGTATGGATATGTCCAATATGATGGGCGGCGGTATGTTTAGCGGCGCGGCAAGTTCGTCTTCCAATACTATGTGGCAAGAGATGCTTCCCGGCGAAAAAGGCAAGCTTGTAAGCGAGCTTGTGGAAAAGCAATACGAGCTTGCGTACGGCACCTGGCCTACCGAATATAACGAAATAGTTCTGGTGCTTGACGAAAACAACGAGCTTGACGATATGACACTCTATGCGCTTGGTCTTCTTACCAAAGCGGATATGGAGGCTGTATTTGATGCCGTTAAAAACGGTACCGATCTTGAACTTCCCAACAACAGCTGGACCTATGAAGAAATATGCGATATGGAATTCCGCACCGTGCTTAATTCCTCTTGCTATACTATTGATAAAGACACAGGTCTGTATATAGATCTCAGAGATACCGATGCAGGTATGCGTTATCTCTACGATAATGGAATTCCCTTGAAGGTATCCGGTATCGTACGCCCCAACGAAGATTCCGTCTCCTCTATGCTTACCGGCGCTATCTGCTATACCAGCAAGCTTACAGAGCATATTATAGAGCAGGGCGTTAAATCCGAAGCAGTTCAAAACCAGATCAAAACACCGGATATTGATATTTTCACCGGTCTTCCCTTTAAGGATTCTTCCGCAGATATTTCTCCGGAGGAAAAGGAAGCGGCGTTCCGTGCCCATATCGAAACACTTGATGAAGCAGGAAAAGCAAAGGCATATATCACCATTATGTCTATCCCTTCCGAAACGGAAATCGCTCTCACCGTTAACACTATGCTTGAATCCATGACAATGGAAGAAATGCGCGCAAATCTTATAAAAGGTCTTGCACAGCAGATGGGTATGAGTGAAGACGGCGTTGCGGACTATATCGATGTAATGAGCGACGAAGAGATAAGAGAGATATTCTTCTCTTTGCTGGCAGAACAGTTTACCGCTCAATATGCCGCAAAAGTTCAGGCACAGCTTGCAGGTATGGAAGCTTCCCAGCTTGCCGCAATGCTTGATGCTGCTATGCTTTCTTACACCACTGAACAGTGCGCAGATTATTACGAAGCGGTGCTTGAATTTTCACAGTCCAATTACGAAGCAAATCTTCATAAACTGGGTTACGTTGATATCGAAACTCCTTCTTCCATAAATCTCTTTGCATCTTCTTTCGAAAACAAGGATATTATCGAAGAAGCAATAGCGGAATACAACAGTTCTGTTGACGAGCTTAAGCAGATCGCATATACCGATTACGTTGGACTTATGATGTCCTCCATAACCACCATTATCAATGCTATCACTTACGTACTCATTGCTTTCGTTGCGGTTTCTCTTATTGTATCTTCTATAATGATTGGTGTTATCACTCTTATTTCCGTTCAGGAGCGTACAAAAGAGATCGGTATTCTCCGTGCTTTGGGCGCATCAAAGCGTAATATTTCAACTATGTTCAATGCAGAAACCGTTATTATCGGTCTTGCATCCGGCTTGGTAGGCGTAATTGTTACCTACTTGCTTTGCATACCCATTAATATGATCCTGCATCACCTTACCGGTATCGGCAATCTCAGTGCGGCACTTCCCATACTTGCCGCTGTCATTCTGGTTGCTATCAGCGTTGTTTTAACAATGTTCTCCGGTATTATTCCCGCAATAAGTGCCGCAAGAAAAGACCCCGTTGTCGCTCTGCGCACAGAATAAAAACCAAACTTCAAAGGGACTCTTTACATAGAGTCCCTTGACATTTATTTTGCATAGATATATAATTTTAGGGAATAGGTTAAATTATAAAATATTTCTGTGTCCGATTCTGTGATTTTTTGAAAAAGCTTCTTTTAGGTGATATAAAATGACATTTATCGAATTTTTTGATAAAACCTGTGTGGAGAATATTTGTGCTTGCCTTTCTGCGATACCTGAACGGGTAATATTTTTGGGTGATAAGAAAAAAGAGCTTGATGCCCACGCAACCCGTTATGAAAAGCTGTTTGCGGAAAGAGGACAAACGGTTGATTTTATCTGCAAAAGCGTAAACAGAAACAACCTTAAAAGCATTGTTGCTTTGCTTTCCGATATAGTGGAAAAATACGGCGATTGCGCCTTCGGTCTTACGGGAGGCGACGGTCTTTTCCTCACTGCTGCAGGTATTGTTTACGAGCGGTATAAAGACAAAAACGTGCAGCTTCACAGATATAATATAAACAACAACAAGATATACGATTGCGATAACGACGGTAACGTGCTTTCTGTAAACGAAAATTCCTGTCTTTCCGTTAAAGAAAACGTGCGTATCTACGGCGGTGATGTTGTTGAGGGAAAAAGCTTTGGAACAGATCGGGAGTCCGATATTCTTAGTGTATGGGATATTTGCAGAAAGAACGTAAAGGCGTGGAACGCCGCTGTGAATAACCTTAAAAAGGACAGCGGTATTTGCAAAGAGCTTGAAAAAAGAGAGCTTATCTCCTTCGACGGCGAAAAGATACTTTATAAAAACGAAACGGTAAAACACTGTCTTTCCAAAGCGGGAATGGCGCTGGAGATGATCGTCTTTCTTTCGGCAAAGCAGGCTGTTGATACCCAAGGTAATTTTGTTTACAATGACTGTATGAACGGTGTTTGCATAGATTGGGACGGGTCTGACGAAAAGTTCGATACAAAAAACGAAATCGATGTTATGCTTATGAGAGGGATGATGCCCATATTCATCTCTTGCAAAAACGGCGCCGTTGAAACTGAAGAGTTGTATAAGCTCAATTCCGTCGCCCAGCGATTCGGCGGTGCATATTCCAAAAAGGTTTTGTTTTCCAATGCTCTTTCGGGAAAAGGCG
>JAGCNA010000119.1 GCA_017646185.1 Clostridia bacterium | reverse complement strand
GTTTTAAGTCTTTCATCAACGAGCAGGGAAGCTCTTTCCACGCTTTCGATAAATTCGCTTCTTTCCACCTCAACGAAAATCTTGCTTTGCTGGGGCAGAGCACGGGTGTAATCAAGATATTCACCCTCCAGCAGGCGGGAAAAGAATATAATATCTCCTATACGGAAAACTATATGCTTGCGGGTGAATTCCACCTTCATCATTTCATCGTTATCCGTTATCAGCTTGCACAGGTCGGAAAGGGATTTTCCGGGTACAACAAAGCGGAAGGTATCTTTATTATCAAATACGGCGTTCTTTTCTTCACGGAGAGCAAGACGTGCACCGTCAAGAGCAACAACGGTAAGCTTGTTTTCCTCTATCTGGAACAGTTCGCCGGTGAGTATGGGACGTGCGTCTATCTGCGCCACGGCGAAAATGGTGGAATTTATCATTTCCTTCAAAAGCCCTTGGGTAATGGTGAAGGATCTGTCCCCCGCCAGCTCGGGCAGGTTGGGGAAAGCTTCTGCCGCAAGACCGTGAATGGTAAATTCGGAAGCACCGCCTTTAATGGTAACGGCGTTTTTCTCGTCTGCGTTTATCTCTATTTCGCATTCCGGCATATTTTTAATGATCGCATATATTTTCTGTGCGTTAAGTATTACGGACCCTACTTCCTTGGGGTAAACGGGAGAGGATGTTTTTACGCCTTTTTCAAGGTCATAACCGCAAACGGTAAGCACACCGTCTCTTTCAAGGTTAAAAAGGAGTCCTTCAAGGGCGGGAAGTGTGCTTTTGTTTGAAGTTGCCGTCATAGCAGGCTGTATTAAAGATATAAGGGTCTTTCTGTCGGTTATAAACTTAATAGCCATTTTTTTTAAAATCTCCTTTCGGGAGTAGAGAGTGTAGCATTAATCAAGTGTTAAAGGGTTTTGTTGTAGGTATTATAATTATTGTCTGTGTTCAAAAGGTGGAAAACTTTTAAAACTCGTTTTTTACCTTGTCTTTTCAGCTTTGTGCGCTGTTAAGATAAGTGTTGAAACAATGTTGAAAACCTGTGTAAAACAATGTCGGTTTTTTTTGAATATGTGTGAAAAAGAGAAATCAGATGTGGGGAAAACCAAGCGGACGGTCGGGGACGCCCGTCCCTACGTTATCACCCGTTACTCACCGAGTTCTTTAAGCATTAAATTTACCTCGCGTTCGTAAGCGGGCTCGTTTTTCATTTTGTTTTCCACGTTGGAAATTGAATTTATAATAGTGGTATGGTCTTTTCCGAACATACTGCCTATCTTTTTAAGGGACATATCCGTAAGGGTGCGCAAAGCGTAAATACAAAGGTTTCTTGCATAAACGATATCCGCGTTTCGCTTGCCGGATGTAAGCACTTCTTTTTTAACCGAATATTTTTTGCAGATATAATCAAAGATATTTTGTACTTTGTTATCCTGCGTCTGGGCGGTTTTCAAATATTCGCTCAGCACGGAAACCGCCATATCAAGGGTTATCTGCCTGTCCTCGATAAAGGAATGAGCCTTTAATTTTTTAATTGCTCCTTCTATCTGACGGATATTTGTTTTAATATTTTCCGCAAGGAAGGTAAGCACGTTATCGGGTATATCAACACCCATATCCACGCTCTTTTTCTTAAAAATAGCGGTGCGCAGCTCGGTATCCGGCGGTTTTATGTCCGCAATCAGG
>JAGCNA010000118.1 GCA_017646185.1 Clostridia bacterium | reverse complement strand
TGGAGGAAAAACATCATGGCAGTAAAAATCAGACTCAGAAGAATGGGCGCAAAGAAGGCTCCCTTTTACAGAGTAGTTGTAGCAGACTCCCGTTATCCCAGAAACGGCAGATTTATCGAGGAGATCGGTTACTATGATCCTATGAAGGAGCCCGCAGTTATCAGTATCGATAACGAAAAGGCAAAGGATTGGATCGCAAAGGGTGCACAGCCTACCGATACCGTTAGAGCCCTTCTTAAGAAAACCGGCGTACAGTAAGAACAAAACATAGCCTCTGAAAATCCTTAATCGGATTTTCAGGGGTGAAATATGCCGATTTTTTTGAAAGGACGGTTATCTGATGAAGCAGACACTTATTGATATCGCATCTGCTATCGTGGAAAATCCCGAGCAGGTAGCGGTTACCGAAAAAGTCAGCGGTGATACGGTCATTCTGGAACTTTCCGTTGCCAAGTCCGATATGGGTAAGGTTATCGGCCGCGGCGGCAGAATCGCAAAGTGCATACGTGTTGTTATGCGTGCGGCTGCAGCCAAGGAAAACAAGCGCGTTATCGTAGATATTGTTGACTAATGAAAAGATTTTTGGAAGCAGGCAGGCTTAATTCTCCCCGAGGCATAAAAGGGGAACTGAAATTTTCCTGCTGGTGTGACAGCCCCGATTATCTGGAGGGAGTGGAATATCTCTATCTGGACCCCAAGGGCGAAAAAAAGCTTAAAATCGCTTTGTACCGTCCCAACATACCCTCTATCGTTTTTGAGGGATACGAGGACCGTACCTCCTGCGCGGTGCTTACCGGCAGGACAGTTTATTTTGACCGTTACGATCCGGCTCTTCCCGCGGACGTAATTTATAACGACGATCTTATCGATCTCCCCGTGTTCGATGCGGACAGCGGCGAGCAGGTTGGAAAGCTTGCCCGTATTGACGAAACGATCGGCGGATTTTTATATTATATCGTAGGGGAAGAAAAAGAATATCTTATGCCCGCGGTGGACAGATATATTGTCTCCGTTGATGTGGAAAAGGGCATACACGTCCGTTTGGACGAAGGACTCAGGATAGGAAGCTGATATTTTTGCATTACGAAATACTTACCCTGTTCCCCGATATGCTGGATAATTATTTTAACACCAGCATTATCGGCAGAGCACGCGCAAAAGGATTATTTACACTTAATACAAACGATATCAGATCGTATACCAAAGATAAGCACCGCCGTGTGGACGATTCTCCCTACGGCGGCGGCTTTGGTCTTGTTATGGCGTGTCAGCCTATCGTGGATTGCATACGTGACGTTAAGAAGCGTCTTAACGGAAGCGTGCGCACCATATATTTTTCTCCTCAGGGCAGTCTGTTTAACCAGCAGAAAGCCAAGGAGCTTTTGCAGTACGATAACCTTATTTTGCTTTGCGGTCATTACGAAGGTATTGACGAGCGCGTTATCGAGCTGGAAATAGACGAAGAGATATCTATAGGCGATTACGTGCTTACCGGAGGAGAGATAGCCGCAGAGATCGTGGTGGATGCCACCGCCAGACTTTTGGAAGGCGTGCTCAAGGATCCGGAATGTTATGAAAAAGAAAGCTTGTCGGATGGCTTGCTGGAATATCCCCAGTACACCCGCCCCAGAGTTTTTGAAGGGCTGGAGGTGCCGGAGGTATTGGTAAACGGCAACCACGCAGAAATAAAAAAATGGCAGGCAGAGCAATCTCTGCTTCGCACCCTTAAAAAACGTCCCGATCTTATAAAGACGGACAACGAGGAAAAGAAAAAATGTTAAGACGCGGCAAAATCGGCTCGTATATCTCACGGCTCACAGGTGGGAGCCGTATTTGGTCGCGCTTTTTTTCCGGCAAGGGAGAAACGCCCCAAGCCAAGAGCGATGCCTTGTTAAAGGAAGATAACCTGCTTGAAAGCAGTATGCTGGGATATTTATATAAAAAATTCACCGCCGTTGCTTCCCGTGCCCGCAGATTTTGCGCATTGCACGCAGAAAAAAGCCGTGTGGTGTCCATAACGGCATCTCTTTGCAGAGCCTTGCTTGATACCTCCGTCGGCAGTTTCGGAGTATTTTTGTTTTTTACAGGTCTGTATTCCGCCGCCGCTTTTTTTGTAAAGCTGTATGCGGGCAGTGAATACGATCTGTTTTCCCTTATATATTCTGCGGTTATCGCTTTTTCGGGGCTTTTGCTTATGCCTCTGCGCCGCAGTATGATCACCTGTATAAGCGACGGTATATTAACCTCCTACGTGGCAAGAGAAATGTTTTCTGTAAGCCGTTACGCTTTGGAGGAAAGACGACCGCCCAAAAAGCGTCTGGCGTGGGCGGTGCTTTTCGGTACCGTTACAGGCGTTTTGGGATTTTTTGTATCCCCTTTGAATATACTTTTGTTTTTACTTGCAGTTGCCGCTTTTGCGGTCATAATATACTCTCCCGAAGGGGGATTATATATTTCTCTGTTCCTTTTACCCTTTGCCGATATCCGTATTTCCGCCTGCGTGGCGTTGACAGCGGGTGTAAGCTATCTGTTCAAGCTTCTTATCGGCAAGCGTAATTTTTATTTTACCGCGGCAGATATTTTTGCTTTGCTTTTTGCATTCTCCGCCTTTATTGCGGGAACGGTAACACCCTTTGGCTATGAAAACATGGGCTTGACTGTCCTTACGGTAGCCGTTTTATATATACTGTGTGCAAACCTTATGCGCAGCAGTGAACAGCTTTACCGCCTTATGAGCGTAATAAACAGCGGTGCTTTAATACTTGCCCTTTGCTGTATTTTTGCATTTTTGTTTGGGGGCAACCTTGGCGCTTTCGGCGATTATCTGGCGCAAAAGAGCGTTCATATCCTTCTTTTGCCCTTGCTTCTTCCCGCCGCCCTTTCCACCGCTTTTTCAAGAGGCGCATTTTCCTCGGGCGCACTTGCCTGCCTGGCAATATACGTTGCGGCGGCTTTAAGCTTTTCCGAATGGATGTATCTTGCGGTAATTTGCACAACCGCTTTGTATTTTATATTTGCATTCCGCAAACGTATGGGAATAATTTTCGGCGCCGTAATCTCCTGCGCGGCAGTGCTTGTGCTGTTCAGTACGGGAATAATAAACGGCAGTACGTTTACGGAAATTCCCGTTTATCCCTCCGCCGCAAAAACAGCCTTTAAATATCTGTTTTCCGGCGTGGGATTAGGTGAAAACGCCTTCAACTTCGCTTTTAAGAGCGCAGGCTACGGTGCTTCCGCCGGCGGAGACATGTATTCGGCTTTGATTATCGGAGGAGGAATCCTTCTCTTTATACTGTTTGCCGTAACCGTGGTATTGATACTGCGCCGAGGACTGATTGCCGTTTCCGGCAAAACCACAGGCAAATTAAAGCATTCCGCCGCGGCGGCGGTAGCCACCCTATTTTCTCTTTTGCTTTGCGGTATATTCGGCGGAGTATGGAATATGTGGGAAAACACACTTTTGTTTTCGGCGGTCTGCGGCTGTATATGCGGACTACCCAGAATTTATGACAGAGAGGCAGGCGATGAAATATGAAATGGAACAAAAAAACCTTTAACGCTCTTGACGCTTTAATAATAGTTGCATTTGTTGCAATATTCGTGTTTTTGGGGGTTAAGACCCTTTCCGAAGCCGGCTGGAGCACGGAAAAAGTTCAGGTAACCGTGATTGCGGATTGCGTTCCCAACGATATTATCGCCCAAATCAACGAAGGCGATATGCTTTACAACACGGACGGAGCCTTTATAGGCGTGGTCAAAAAATCCTATACCGCCAAGGCTACTCAGGTTTATGCGGACACCCGTGTGGACAGCGGCAACCGCTGGCCCTTGGTTACGGTGGAGGTTCCCGACCATAGCCGTATCGTTATGACAGTGGAAATAGACGCGGAATCCGATTCCCGCGGATATTCCGTCAACGGCGTTAACTTAAAGGTGAACGGTGATATAGAATTTTATATAAACGGCTTTTCCGCCGATGGATATTTTGCCGGTGTTACGGAGGTAAAGTCTGATGAGGAATAAGCTTAAAAAATTCAACGTATTGGATATAGTTATCATAGTGCTTATCGTTGCCATAATCGCAGGCGCATTCTTCCGTACGGATATTATCCGTCTTGTTTCGGGAGAAGAAACGGTAACTATGGAGATCGCCTTTGAAACCGAGCCCGTGCCCACCGTCTTTTACAGTTATTTTATAACGGGAGATAACGTTTACATTGCAGGAACGGATACCTATCTGGGCAAGACGGATAAGCTTTCAAAAATTCTGGCGCCCGTTTGGGTTCAGATGGAGGACGGAAGCTACGAAGCCGACGTAGAGCTTGAAAAAAGCGTGATTTCCGGTGTTCTTACGGTAGAAGGCTATTACCGTGACGGAGTGTTCTGCCTTGAAAACGGAAAAGTTATTTCCGCAGGTGACGTTATATCCGCAGAAGGAACCCTTGTAGCCTTTGATCTTACCGTAAAATCCGTTACCCAAAAGGAAAATCCCTCCAAAACGGGAGAAGCCGAGATTTCGGATGCAGCTGCATCAAAATAATGCTTGACAATCAAGTAATTTTCCATTATAATATGTTATTATATTAGTTTATTACGGAGGAATATAAAATGCTTTCAAAGGAGATAACATTGGTTAACAGTGTGGGACTGCATGCACGCCCTGCCACTTTCTTTATACAGAAAGCAAACTCATACAGATGCTCCGTGTGGATAGAAAACAACTCCCGCCGTGCAAATGCAAAGAGCTTGCTGGGTGTTCTTTCCCTTGGCGTACGTCAGGGTGATTCCGTTACACTCATCGCAGACGGAATAGATGAAAACGAGGCGATCGAAGGACTTTGCTCTTTGATACTCAGCGGCTTTGCCGATTAAGCTTTAAGCAAATATTGTCATCTCAACTTTCAGGGGGAGGGGCTTGCCCCTCCCGTTTGTTTTTTTAAGTTAAAAAGGACGCCTTTTATGACCAAAGAGCAATTACTTGAAAAAGCGCGCCTGCTTCCCCCAACCCCCGGCGTGTATATAATGCATTCCCAATCCGGCAAGGTTATCTACGTGGGCAAATCCAAGGCGCTTTGCAACCGTGTAAGCTCCTATTTCGCCCAGACTCATACGGGAAAAACCGCCCGTATGGTGGCATCTGTCCACGATTTTGAGGTTTACCATACCGATACGGAATTAGAGGCGTTGCTGCTTGAAAACTCTTTTATAAAGCAGTATATGCCCAGATACAATATAAAGCTTAAGGATTCCTCCGGCTATCCTTATCTTAAAATAACCGACGAAGAGTACCCCCGTCTTGTTACCGTGTATAAACGGGAGGACGATAAAGCCCGTTATTTCGGCCCCTTTTCCTCTTATATTGTTGCCAGAAATATTGCCGAAACGGCACGCCGCACCTTTGGTATTCCCACCTGCAACCGTGTTTTCCCAAAGGATATCGGCAAACAGCGGCCCTGCCTTAACGCACAGATAGGGCTGTGCGTAGCTCCCTGCTCGGGAAATATAAGCTCTTCGGAATATAAAGAAATATTTTCCGAACTTTCCCGTTTTCTAAACGGCGAATATACTTTTTTAATAAAATCACTCACAGATAAAATGAATGCGGCGGCAGAGGATATGTACTACGAGCGTGCCGCAAAATACCGTGACCGTATAAACGCCATCAAGCGTCTGGGCGATAAACAACATATTGTCGGAGCTCCCGATTTCGAGGGGGATTTTATCGGCGTATACCGTGATGATCTGGGCTCTGCCGTTAATCTTTTCTTCGTGCGTCACGGCGCTATCGCAGACAGAGAGTGCCTTTACTTCGGTGCGGACGAAATTTTGGATTCTTCTGCCGTTATCTCTCTGCTTCAGCGGCTGTATACCCTCCGAGGATATATTCCCGGAGATATTTACACCACCTTTGAGCTTGAAGAAACGGATATAAGCCTGTTTGAGCAGTGGGCAAAGGATTTTTCCTCCCTTAAGGTTTCTTTAAAAATCGCCCGCAGGGGTGATAAAAAGACTCTTGCGGAAATGGCGCAGACAAACGCAAAGGAATTACTTTTGCACAAGCGCAAAGCAGAGGAAAAGGACGTGGCGGTGCTTACCAATCTTGCATCCTTCCTCATGCTTGAAACCGTGCCCGAGCGTATAGAGGCTTTCGATATCTCCAATTCGGGGGAAGAATATACCACCGCAGGTATGACCGTGCTTATAAACGGTCGGTTTGTGAAAAAGCATTACCGCACGTTTAATATAAAAGAATTTGCGCAAAATGATTACGGCGCAACGGAAGAAGCGCTCTCCCGCAGATTTTCTCACAGCGAATGGGATGCACCCGATCTGCTTCTTATGGACGGCGGCGTACAGCACGTGGCTGTGGCAAAAAAGGTGCTTAAAGAAAAAGGGCTTTCCCACATACCCGTGTTCGGTATGATAAAGGATGAGCACCACAAGACCCGTTCACTTACCGACGGGGAAAACGAAATAGGCCTTACCACAAGGCAGGATCTTTTTGTGTTCATTTACCGCATACAAGAGGAAGTCCACAGATTTTCTCTTGACAGAATGGATAAAAAACGCCGTAAATCCGTAAGCTCCAGCTCACTCACCGCCATAAAGGGCGTGGGCGAAAAGACCGCCGCCGCAATTTTAGGGCATTTCGGCTCGTTTAAAGCCGTAAAGCAGGCGACAAAGGAAGAGCTGTTAAAGGTTAAAGGCTTAAGCGAAAAAACCGCAGACAGTATTATAAGCTATTTTGAAGGAGAATAAAAATGAGAATTATAACCGGAAAAGCCAGAGGCGCCCGTCTTACAACTCTCCCCGGTGAGGCAACACGTCCCACCTCGGAAAAGGTAAAAGAGGCAATTTTTTCCGCAATTCAGTTTGATATAGGCGACAGAACCGTGCTGGATCTTTTCGGCGGAAGCGGTCAGATGGCGTTGGAGGCACTTTCAAGAGGTGCGCAGAGCGCTGTTATCGTGGATAATTCCCGTGCCGCTACCGAGGTTATCCGCAACAACGCCGCAAAAACAAAGCTTTTACCCGATTGCCGTATAGTTACCGCAGATTGGAAGGATTATCTTCGTATGGCAGACGGCAAGCAAAAGTTTTCTCTTGTTTTTCTTGACCCTCCTTATAAGGACGGTTTTATAGACGAAGTTTTAAAGCGTATGTTCCAGACAGATATTCTGGAAGAGGATTGCATTATTATCGCTGAATCCGCTTTTGACGGTATTCCCGTACCTCCCGACGGATGGGAATGCAAAGGCTACCGCTACGGTTCTACCGCCGTTACGGTAATGAGAAGAAATTAAAATGGCAAAGGCAATATTGCCGGGAAGCTATGACCCCGTAACAAAAGGGCATCTGGATATTATACTCCGCGCAAAACAGCTTTACGGGGACGTAACGGTGGGAATACTTTTTAACCCCGAAAAAGAGTATCTTTTTACCCCCGAACAAAAGAAAGCCCTTTTGGAAAAAGCCCTTGGGGGCACGGATATTCCCGTTATAATATGGGAAGGAATGCTGTTTGAGCTTTGCGTCCGGCAGGGGTACACCCATATTGTAAAAGGCGTGCGGCGGGGAGATATGGAGTACGAAACCCAAATGGCGGAGTACAATTCCGCCCGTTGCCAGGCCGTAACCGTAATGCTTCCCGCAAAAGAGGAATATGAGTGCATAAGCTCCACTCTGGTGAGAGAGCGTCTTGCACGGGGAGAGGATATAACCTCGCTTTGCCCTGCTCCCTATATGACGGAGGATTTTTATGCTCAGAATACAAAAGTGTAACGTTACCCACGTAAAAGAAGCCCTGATCTCCCCCTTTGGATTTAAAGGAGGATATCTTACACAGCTTTGGCAAAGCGTGGTAAAGGTTGAATGTGACGGTTATTTTGCCGCTTCCCCCTGCACACAAAGCGTCCTTTGGTCGGACCCAAAGGTGTTTGGCGCTTTCCCCGGTGAAAAAGGGGACGAAATTATGCTTTCCGTCACCAAAAAAGCTTGTGAAATGCTTGAGGGAATGTCATTTAACACTCCCGATGAGCTTATTCCCGCTCTTTTGCCCGCACTTAAAAAACACGCATTTTCCCTTACGGGATTTGAGGTGGCGGAAACCTTTATTTTAAATTCCCTTGTGGGTGTGGATATCGCCTTGTGGTCGGTATGGTGCCAAAAACACGGGGTAAAACGGTTTGGGGATATGGTTCCTCAAAAGGCAAAAAGCGCTATGAACGCCTGCCACCAAAGTCTTGCCCGCATACCGCTGGTTTCCTATGGCGTATCTGTGGATGAGATAAAGCGGCTGGGAGAAACCGGCACTGCTCTTATGAAGATAAAAATAGGCGCCCCTTCCGGCGAAACGGCAGGTACGGAAGAAGATATGCGGATAATGGTGGAAAAAGATATAGACCGTATATCCTCCATACATAATCTTGTTAAGGATATTTCCACCCCCCTTACCAAAAACGGCAAGGTGATGTATTATCTGGATGCAAACGGCAGATACGATACCCTTTCCCGTCTTGAACAGTTGCTTGAGGGGATAGAAAAGATGGGCGCATCCGACCGTATCGCCCTTATCGAAGAGCCTTTTTCCGCAGAAAAAGAATATTACGTAGGGAATTACCCCTATGTGTTCAATGCGGATGAATCCGCCCATTCGGTAGAGGACGTTAAAAAGCGCATTGAAATGGGATATAAAGCGGTGGCGTTAAAGCCTATCGCAAAAACCGTGTCCGTGTCCTTTGATATGATAACCGCCGCCCGTGAAAAGGGTTGCGGCGTACTTTGCGCAGACCTTACGGTAAACCCCTTCCTTGCAGAATGGAACAAACAGTTTGCCTCTCTTTCTCCCGCTTTGGACGTTATGAACGTTGGCTGTATCGAAATAAACGGAGATGCAAACTACACCCGCTGGAATGAAATGAAATCCCTTTTGCCCGAAGGATACTCTGTTTCCGAGGAAAACAAGGGTGCGTTTGAGCTTAACACAGAATTTTTTGCAAACTTTTCTCTCCTTACGGGAGAAAACGGCTATTATAAATATTTCGGAAAGGAATAAAAATATGGAAAAAATAGCACTTATCATGGGCGATTCCGCAAGGGATCTTGTTATCAGCCCCCGTTCCATCAAGCGTATGGAGCAGATCGGCGAGGTGGTTTTCGGCACGGGAAGCGACAGAGAATCCGTTAAAAAAGCACTTGCCGGCGCAACTATCGCCATTACCACTTGGGGAAACACCGAACTGGATGCAGACATTCTGTCTGTTTGCCCCGACCTTAAGCTGGTTTGCCACGCCGCAGGAAGCGTTAAGCCTATCGTTTGCGATGACCTTTGGAACAAGGGCGTGCGTGTAACCGCATCTGCCGCTATGCTTTCCATGGGCGTTTCCGAAACCGCTTTGGGCTTTACCATTGCCGCTTCCAAAAACTTCTTTGCTCTTAACGAAAACCTGCATAATGGATTGTGGGCAGAGGGAAAAGAGAATATAAGAGAACTGTACGAGCTTACCGTCGGCGTTATCGGCGGCGGCTGGGCAGGCAGACATTACATAGAGCTTATGCAGGCTTTTGATGTGGATATCATTCTTTACGATCCCTTCGTAACCGAAGAACAGTGCGAAAAAATGGGCTGTAAAAAGGCATCCTTGGAAGAGGTTTTAAAGGAATCGGATATTATCTCCATTCACGCTCCCTCCATTCCCGAAACAGACAAGATGTTCAACGCACAGACTCTTGCAATGATGAAAAAGGATGCGGTGCTCATAAATACCGCCCGCGGAAGCATTATAGACGAAGCAGCGCTTTACGAGCATATGAAGGCGGGCAACCTTAAATACGCTTGTCTTGACGTATTCGATCCCGAACCTCCCGCAGCCGATCATCCTCTCCGTTCTCTCCCCAACGTAATAATGACACCTCACCTTGCAGGTCTTGCCGCAAACGGACTTAAAAAGATCGGCAAGCATTGCTGCGAAGAGATAGAACGCTTCCTCAAAGGCGAAAAAATGATGTGCGAAGTTACCAAGGAACAGCTTGCCAGAATGGCATAAAGCCACCACGCAAAAACACCAAAAAAACACATTCAGCAAAATAAAAACACGGCGAAGAAGTTTAAAGCTTCTTCGCCGTTTTTTAAGTTTAATTGATAATTCTCAATAGCAGTCCCACCAATAAAGAATATCCGAAAAATCTTTTTTCTTTAAATTCTCTTTGGGAATAAAGAACTGTATTGCACCCTCGTCACCGATCTGAATTTTGGTTTCATTCTGTGTACGATGAGTGAACACCTGTAAAAGAAGAGTATCGTATTTTTGGTATTCTTCATTCTCTCTCGGGTCATATTGGGCAAATACGGGCGTTCCGTACAAGCTGTGCCCCACGGTAATAAAC
>JAGCNA010000117.1 GCA_017646185.1 Clostridia bacterium | reverse complement strand
TTCAATACGGTATTCCATAACGTTTTTCCTTTATTTCAAAAATTACAGATTAATGCTGTTGATGATGCCCTTAAGGGTATCAGCGCTGTGGTGGAGTGCTTTAAGTTCGGTATCGTTAAGAGGAATGATAACCTTGTTGTGTGCGCCCTTTTTGCCTACAACGTTGAGAAGGCTCAAGCATACGTCGCTAATGCCGTATTCGCCGTCAAGCATGGTGGAAACGGTAAGGGTGGTGTCCATACCGCTGAGCAGGCACTTAACTATGTGGCATACGGAAATGGAAACCGCATAGAAGGTTGCGCCCTTACGGCTTATGATACGTGCGCCGGATTTCTTAACGTATTCTTCAACTTCTTCATAGTTGAGTTCGGGGAACTGGAAGTCCTTAAGCTTAACGGACTTGCCGTAATCCTGAATGGGAACGTTAGAGATGTTTGCAAGAGACCAGGGAATGAAGCAGGAATCACCGTGCTCGCCCAGTACGTATGCGTGTACGTTCTGCTGGTTGATGGAGTAGTACTCGGAAAGTCTGGAACGGAGACGTGCGGTATCAAGAATGGTACCGGAACCGATAATGCGTTCCTGGGGAAGTCCGGAGTACTTGCAGAAGGTGTAGGTAAGTATATCAACAGGGTTGCTCACGATGATGTAAGTTGCATCAGGAGCGTACTTTGTGATTTCGGGAATAATGCTCTTGGTAATATTTACGTTGATCTGGGCAAGGTCAAGTCTTGACTGACCGGGCTTTCTGCCAACGCCGGAAGTGATAATTACGATATTGGAGTTTACTGCATCAGCATAGCTGCCTGCGTAAAGGGAGCAAGAACTGCAGAAAGGAGTTCCTTGGCGAATATCCAGAGCTTCGCCCATTGCTTTTTCTCCGTTGATGTCGATCATAACGATTTCGGAAGCAAGTCCGGATACCGTAAGCGTATAAGCGATAGTAGAACCTACGCTGCCGGTTCCGACGATTGTGATTTTGTTCATAAGATACTCTCCTTAAAAATAAAATTCATCATTGCATAGCTACTTAAAGTATACCATAAAATCAAAATTTGTAAATAATAAATTTCAATAATATATCGTTTTTTCCATTATGACAAAAAAACAGACCTAAAAACAAAAAAATAGTGCATATTTCCCTTAAAAAAATAAAATTTTTCCGTGTTAAGCGGTGCAATTTGCGAAAAAATGTGTTATAATTGAAAAAAGCGAAAAAATGTATGTCAATTTTAAACAAAAATACTATTTTTCTTTCGTGAAAGGAGACTGTAAATATGGGACTTATCAAGGCGGGAACAGGCGCTCTGGGCGGAGTTCTGGCAGACCAGTGGAAAGAGTTTTTCTACTCCGATTCTTTGGGAAACGACGTGCTGTTGCGCAAGGGTACAAAGCGTGTTGGAAAAAGATCTTCCAACACAAAAGCGAGTGATAATGTAATTTCCAACGGCTCCGGCATTGCCGTTGCCGACGGCCAGTGTATGATAATAGTTGAGCAGGGCAAGGTAGTGGATATTTGCGCCGAACCCGGTGAATATACCTACGATACTTCTACCGAACCCAGCATATTCAGCGGCAAGTTCGGTGAAAGTCTTGTAAACACCTTCAAGACCTTGGGAAAACGCTTTACCTACGGCGGAGATACCGGCAAGGATCAGCGTGTTTATTATTTCAACACCAAGGAAATTCTGGGTAACAGATTCGGTACGGTCAATCCCATTCCTTTCAGAGTGGCAGATGCAAATATCGGTCTGGATATCGATGTTTCCATAAGATGCTCGGGCACATATTCTTACGTAATATGCGACCCTATCGTATTCTATTCGAAAATAGCCGGCAACGTTGCGGATGAATATACCAAGGACGAATTGGATTCCCAGATGCGCCGTGAATTCGTGTCTGCGCTCACCCCTTCCATCGGCAAGCTTTCTGCCCTCGGCATCCGTCCTTCCGCTATAACCGCGCACACCAACGAGATTGAAGACGAGCTTCGCAACCAGCTTTCCGCAGAATGGAAAGAGGGCAGGGGAATAGAAGTAAAAAGCATAGCTCTTAATCCCATCGACCTTCCCGAAGAGCAGGCAAAGCTTATTACCGATGCACAGCGTGCCGCTATACTCAGAGATCCCACAATGGCTGCCGCAACGCTGGTAAGCGCTCAGGCATCCGCTATGGAAGCGGCGGCAAACAATTCCGCCGGTGCAATGACGGGATTTATGGGTATGGGAATGGCAATGAACAACGGCTCTGCCGTTAATCCCGCAAACCTTTACGCTATGGGAAATACGCCCAAGGAGCAGCCTGCGGCAAACGGATGGAAGTGCTCTTGCGGCAACTTGGCAACCGGCAAATTCTGCACGGAATGCGGAAGCAAAAAGCCGGATACTGACGGTTGGAAATGCTCCTGCGGTGCTTTGAACAAGGGTAAATTCTGTTCCGAGTGCGGAAGCAAAAAGCCTGCGGGCGCGCTTCTTTATAAGTGCGATAAATGCGGATGGGAGCCGGAAGATCCCGCAAAGCCTCCCAAGTTCTGCCCCGAATGCGGAGATGTATTCAACGAATCTGACGTAAAGTAATATTCAAACAAAATTACCACAACAACAAAATCACCCCGCAGTTTTGCGGGGTGATTTTATGTAAAAACGTTTAATTAGTGAACTACGGTAACTTCGGGGATCTTTGCCCAGTCGTTACGGTTGATAACTCCGCCGCCGTCAAACAGTACGAGGTTTCTCCAGGTGCCGTTCTTTTCGTCTTCTTCGTTGGTGGAGTTGATAGAGAAGGTAAGACCGAACTTATCAATTTCGCCTGCGTTGAGACCGAGAGAAGACCAGGGGATGGATACTTCATATACGGTAAGCTGAGCAACGTCGTCTCTGGTACATGCTGCAACACCCTGGAATGCCTTGCTTACGCCGCTGTTTTCGTAGTAGCAGGTTTCGCCGTCATTGTTAACGGCAAAGCCGTAAGCGCGAACATAACCTTCGGTGTTGGCCTTGTTATTAATAACGTGGTCATAATTTTCCATAATGTAATCGGATTTGGGGCTTACGGTAGTGATCTTTACCTGTATACACTCATAAGCATACATTCCGTTGGGTTCGCTGGGGGAGATAGGGCAGTGGTGATAAGGAGAATCAACTACTACTGCGAGGTAAAGATTGTCGTTGTCATAGGTTACGTAGTACTCTGCGGT
>JAGCNA010000116.1 GCA_017646185.1 Clostridia bacterium | reverse complement strand
GTGTTGCGCGCTACGTTGTTGATAAAGGGATCGTTAACAAGCCCTGCATAACCCTTGAAACGGGTGCAGGAGTAAAAAAACTGTATCCCGTTATCGAAGACGGCGTAGTTACCGCAGTGCGGGTGGATATGGGAATATCCGAAGTTTTGGATGATCTGTCTGTTTCCGCTTGCGGACAAGTGTGGCACGGTACTGCCGCATCTATGGGCAATCCTCATTTCGTAGTATTTTGCGATTCTCCTAAAGAGCTTTGCTTGGAGGAGATCGGCCCCGTAATCGAAACCAGCCGTTGCTTCCCCAACCGCGTGAATACGGAATTTGCCAAGGTAAACGGGCAAAACGATCTGTTTATGCGTGTTTGGGAGAGGGGAAGCGGAGAAACTCAGGCATGCGGAACCGGTGCATGCGCTCTTGCCGCAGTAGCCGTGGCAAAAGGCTATTGCGATGCGGATACTGACATTAACGTAACCCTTTTGGGCGGTTCGCTTACAATCCGTGTTTGCTCGGACAGAAGAGTGTTTATGACAGGTCCCGCAGACTATTGCAACTAAAAGCATAATAAATACAAAAATCACCTTGTTTTTTACAAGGTGATTTTTTTAATTAGAGGATGATATATAAACCAAAAAGTGCGGCTAAAAGGGCGGGGGTGGATATCAATGCGCCGTAAAACGAAAACCTTGCAAAGGAAAGCTTAACGCCGTGGTTTTTTAAAAGCCCCGTCCACATTATTCCCGCAAGTGCGCCTACGGGGGTCAGGAAGGCGCCGAGGTTAGAACCCACAACGGACGCGTAAACCGCCATCTTGTCTTCGCCCACCAAGGCGGAAAACAGCACGCTCATAGGAATATTATTTATAAGGTTGGAGGCAAGAAAAGAGGAAACACCGCATTTTAATATACTTTGACCCTCAAGCAGATATTTGCTCACCGCTTCGGTGGCTCCCGTATTTACCAATGCCAGTACTATGGTGAACATAGAAAGCACGAATGGCACGGTTATTATCGGCGCTCTGCGGAGAGATTCAAGGACGTACATAAGCTTTTTTGTAAATACGCAGTATACAAAAGAGCATAAATACTGGCTCAAAAAGCAGATTACGGAAACTATCCACATAGGTATGTTCAGCAAAGAGGATACTGCCATAAGTAAAATACATATTCCCAAATGGACACCGCCGATAATCATAAGGGGAATATCGGATTCAGGCTTTTCGTTTTCCTTTACAAACAAAGGCAGGGACAGCTTTTTGCGGAAAATAAGGCACAAAGCACCGAAAGCGGTTACACCGGTAAGCAGGGTGGGCAGCGCCATTACGGTTAAGTATTCGCCGAAATTTATTCCTGCCGTTCCCGCAAGATAAATATTGGTGGGGTTACCTATAACCAACGCCATACTCCAGGTATTTGCTGCGATAAATTCGCCCACAAGATAGGGAATAGGGTCTATTTTTGCGTTATGGGCAAAATAGCATATAAAGGGAGTAAAGGTAAGAACTATAATATCGTTGGATGTAAACACCGTAAGCAGGGACACCGTAAGATACAGACAAATAAACAGCGCCCATTGGCTGTGCTTGGCAAAGGAAAGTGTTTTTGCCGCCAGCACACGGAAGAATCCTGCGCTGTCAAGAAGCACGGACATAAGGGTAAGGGATAAAAACAAAGCGAGTATCTTTAACGGGTTTATATCGCTGTCAGCGGTAAGACCTTCAAAAAGCTGTTTGGGTGTTATAACCTTTGCAAAAAGAAGAGAAACTGCGCCCAACAGCGGGAATATCCAGTATATTCCGTAGCTTTTGCCTTTAATAATTACGGAAGGCTTTATAAGTATATTGCATATAAACGCCAGGCAGGTAAGCGAAGCGATGATAACAGCAGTAATCATTGTAAACAGATTCCTTTTCAGGTGTTTTTTCCAAAGAGGGATTTTACCACGGAAAGAAAAGTTTTGCAATATAAATTTTATTTAAAATAAATTTAATTTTCATTACAATTTCATAACATCCGTCTGTTATAATGTAATTACCAAAAAACAAGGAGTGTAAAAACGTGGCAAAACTACTTATCGTTGACGATGAACTTCCCATAAACCGTCTGGTGTGCAAAAATCTTACCCTTGTGGGCCACGAATGTATCCCCGCATACGATGGAGTGCAGGCGTTATCGCTGATCAAAAGCGAACAGCCCGATCTTGTAATTCTTGACGTTATGCTTCCGGGGATATCGGGATTTGAAATAATGAAGCTTTTAAACAGCGTGCCCGTAATTTTCGTAACCGCCAAAACGGGACTTGATGACCGTATCAAGGGGCTTGCGCTGGGTGCGGACGATTATATCGTAAAGCCATTTGAAATGGCAGAATTGACCGCCCGTGTTCAGGCGGTGCTCCGCCGTACCAAAAGGGATGCGTCTGCATTTTCCTTTGATGATATTACCGTGGATTTCAGCAGCAGAAACGTGTATAAAAACGGAGAACATATTGTTCTCACCCCAAAGGAGTTTGCGTTGCTGGAATTGCTTATAAATAACCGCAATCTCGCACTTTCCCGTGAAAAAATACTTGAAAAAGTATGGGAATACGATTACTGCGGAGATACCCGCACGGTAGACGTACACGTACAACAGCTCCGCCACAAGCTGGGAATAAAAGACAGGATAAAAACCGTATTCAAAGTCGGTTACCGTTTTGAAATATGAGAATGAAATTTTTTGAGCGTACATATCTGCTCACATTTATATTGTTTTTGGTATTTTTGAATGCAGCTGTTTTCGCTTTGGCAATGTATACCTTTCATAATAATATAGAAGCCGCAGAAAGTGTTTGCCAAACCGAATTTTTAAGCATAACCGATGCCTTTGAAAAGGATTACGAATATACCGGTGCACAAAGCGCCGGACTTTTGCAGGCGACATACGGTAAGTTTTATAAAGGGAAAAACATTTCTCTTAAATTTATTACAGACGGAAACGTGGGATATTCAAGCATATCCGAATCAATCCCCGTTCCTGCAGAGAACACCCTTTCAATGACGAGAAACGATGGCAAGCGGTACATAGTTATCAGCAAGGATGTGTGTGAAGGTGCGGTTACGATGGTGTATTCCAAGGACGTATCTTATCTGGATAAAGAATTCACACGGCTTTGTATCGTTTTTGTTTCCGGCTCTTTGGCGGCATCTTTGCTTTTGGGCGCGGTTTTGTACTTTGTTTTAAGAAAGCTGTATCTCCCCCTTGTAAAATTAAGGTCTGCAACGGGAGATATTGCCAACGGCAATTTTTCCGTGCGTGCCGATGATAATGGGGACGACGAGGTTTCCGCCTTGGCAAGGGATTTTAATATAATGGCGGATAAGGTTTCACGTCAGATAACACAGCTTAAGGACACTGCAGACCGCAAACAGAATATGCTGGATAACCTTGCCCACGAAATGCGCACGCCTCTTACGGCAATACACGGTTACGCAGAATATATTTGCGGTGCAAAAATACCCGAAGATGAGCGTGTGGATGCGGCAAAATACATTATGTCCGAATCGATGCGGCTTAAAGATATAAGCGAAGTCCTGCTTGATTCAGCGTTTATCCGTGAAAACGGCATATCTCCAAAAGAATTTTCGTTGCGTGGTTTTGCATACCGTATCTGCAACCGTTTGAACAAGGATGCCCGCAACAGGGGAGTGGAGCTGTTGTGCACAGCAGAGGATTCCTGCATTTATGCAGACGAGCCGCTTTTGGATATTTTACTATCCAACCTTATAGAAAATGCGGTAAAATCCTGCAAGGAAAACGGCACGGTTACTGTTGGCACGGAAATTTGCGGAGACACGGTAAAACTGTACGTAAAGGATACGGGAATAGGGATGACACAAGAACAGCTTTTGCATATTACCGAGCCGTTTTACCGTACCGATAAATCCCGTTCTCGTGCCGAAGGCGGCACCGGCTTGGGACTTGCCTTGTGCAAACGTATTGCGGAAGCTCACGGAACGAGCCTTGAATTTGCCTCCGAACCGCAAAAAGGCACCGTTGCCTCTGTAAACTTTACAACACTTTACAATAACCTTACAACTCAGGAATAAAATCATTACAACTCCATAATATCTGGGTTTTATAATAAGGCTACACTAAAACACAGAAAGAAGGTAAATGTATGAAATTCAGCAAACGTCTCTTTTTCCGTTCCGCACTTTCCCTTTTACTGGCGGTATGCATACTTGCAGGCGGACTTATGCTTATGGGTATGACTGAAACCGAAGACAAAGCCGTGGATACGGATTCCTACGCCCCCGATGTAAGCGATCTGATTCCCGAGGAAGAGAGCATTATAACCGATACTACCGTTCCCACGCCTCAGGAACAGCTTTCCGGCAAGTTCGGTCAGTATTTATTCACTTCCGAGCTTGAAGGCAAGTCGGTTGTAAGCATCTATTCCGCAGAACAGATAAGCGATTTTGTCGCAAGAAGAGAAAACGGCGAATGGTTTACTCTTTCCGCAGAAGATATGCTTTTTATCATCGACGATACCGTTAAGCTTTTTAAAACTTACGATCTTGTTGTGATAACAGATCTTGAAGGAAACACCGTAGCCTATCCCGGCGTTAAATTTTATTCTTCGCAGGAATACAAGGATTGCTTTAACGGTCTGGAGTTCGGCACAAACGAATATTCCTTTGATATCGAAAAGGATATATGGCAGGTTATAAAGACACGTGCAATTGTGCTCAATTCCGCATCATATGATAACAGAAACGGCTTCTGCGTATTTACGGATATAGAAACACCCGTAACCGAAAAAGAGTTATGGTACGTAAACGATTTCGCCATTTCTTATTATTTCCATGATATGACGAATCATTTTGAAACATACCGCGGACTTTACGAAGAAACTCTTGCACCTTACGGCATAGGTATGTTCTATTTTGGCAGCGGTAGTTCTATCGAATACGTTGAACAGCTTAACTGCAAGGATAATACTGCGGAAGTAAAATTGTATTCCGACGGCTTTATTCCCGCAGAGCTTGATTTTCCCAAGTACGATACCAATGGAAAATCCGTTGTGATCGAAGTATGGGATATGAAGGCAGAGCAGATGGTAGCGCGTCTCCGTCTTGAAGGCGATACGGATGCAAAAGAGGTCTCCGACCTTGAAGCTCTCTGGGAAGAGTTCAAAAATTACACATATCTTGGCACGGACAACGGCTACGAAAGGGTTCCTGTAGAGGATTACGATGCTGTTTCCGATTACCGTGTAGCAGTTTTCTTTAACGGCTTTGAAGGACATCATGGCTTTAAAGAGGTCGTATCCATCCGCTTCGGCGCAGCTGCATACCAGAATTATTGCCAGTTCCACTTCGGCGGCGGATTTGATGAAATTTCCGAGCCTCATCAGCTCAGCGGTTCTCAGGCTATTTCCGAATACGTTAACACAATCCTTAAAGACAGACTTACACAAGACTAAACAATCTTGACTCCTTTTTGAAACTACGGGTAACCACACCCGTGAAAGCAAAAACGGCTTTGGTTTAAACCAAAGCCGTTTTTGTATAATATTTTAAATTTCAATTTTGGCAATATAAGGACGGTGGTCGGAAACTACCCTCGGGGGTATGTCCGCATATTTTATCTTTATATCGGGGGAAACAAAAATATAATCTATCTTTATTTCGGGTTTATCGGAAGGGTAGGAAAGAAGCTTGCCGTTCAAGTAATCGTCCGCATCTGTCATACGGGCGCGTATACCGTCCAGTATGGGCTCTTCAGGTGTGGTGTTAAGATCGCCCATAAAAATACATTTCTCGTTCTCCAAGGCGGGTACGAGGGTCTGTGCGGCATTCATGCGCTCGTCAAGGTTCAAGCCGAAATGAGAAACCATAACGGTAAGGTCCGTTCCCACGTCTATGGTAGCTTTAATAATACATCTCGTTTCGTAAGGCTGATTTCCGTTTTTTGTTTCCGGGTCGGGAATCATTATTTTTTCCACGCTTTTGATAGGGTATTTGGAAAGTATTCCGTTGCCGTAAGGGCCTGTGCCGCAAACCATTATAGCTTGACCGAAATAGTAATAATATCCGGTAAGAGAAGCCAGCTTTTC
>JAGCNA010000115.1 GCA_017646185.1 Clostridia bacterium | reverse complement strand
GAACCCACCCCAAAAACGCACAGCGTTTGTGGGGAACCCCGGGAACTATGGTTGATTTTTGCCCAAAAGGGCAAAAATCTTCCGTTTCTCTTCTCTTTTCTCTCTTCTCTCTTCACTAACAAAAAAGAGCCTAACGAGGCTCTTTTTTTATCTTTATCTCATTAAGCAGGGTGAATCCCAATATAAGCGCGCCGCCGATGAGCTGTACGGGAGTGATAGTCTCGCCCAGCAGGGTTACGGAGACGATGACTGCCACCAAGGGGTCTATATAGCTGAGTACCGCCGCAGTCTGACCGGAAAGGTCTTTAAGTGCGGAAAAATACAGACAATACGTTACTCCGGTATGCAAAAGTCCTACGGTTACAAGACTTGCCCAGCCAACGCCGTTTAAAGAAGAAAGGTTTATTCCCTCTGTTAACAAAACGTAAGGCAGGAGCACCGTGAATGCGGAAACAAACTGCAAAAAGGTGCGGTGGATACCCGAGATGTGTTTTATATATTTATTGAGTATGACCACCGTTGCGTAAAACACGGCGGCGGAAACACCGAAGAGAATTCCCTTTAAATGGGAGCCGCCTTCGCTTAAATTACCCAAGCCCGTAATAAGTGCAAGACCAAGAGTTGCCATTACAAAGCACACCCACTGCTTTGCGCCCATTTTCTCTTTAAAAAGCAGGGGGCAGGCGAGGGTTACCAGAACTGGTGCAAAGTAATAACAAAGGGTAGCCACGGAAACGGTGGTGTATTTATATGCTTCAAAAAGAAGTATCCAGTTTACACCCATCGCCCCGCCGGAAACAGCAAGCAGCACAAGCTCTTTTTTTGCTTTTTTAAAGTCTATTTTCTGCTTTGTGAAAAGCATATATCCGCCGATGAGCAATATTGCAAGGAATGCACGGTAAAGGGCGATCTCCCCCGAGGGGAGGTTTATATTTCTTACAAAATACCCGATAGTACCGAAGCATACCATTGAAAAAACAAGCATTAAACGGGGAGAAAACGCCTTTTTCATACGATCTCCCCTTTTATAACGCATTCTGCGTACCGCACGGTTTCCATAGCGTCGCGTGCGTATTTATCCGCACCGATAGAAGCGGCGTATTCTTCCGTAAGCACCGCACCGCCCACCACTATCTTACAATTTGGCGCTTGTGCACGGAGCTGTTTTATGGTCTCCTCCATTGCGGGCACGGTGGTGGTCATAAGGGCGGAAAGTCCCACAAGAGGCGCACCCGTTTCCACGGCGGTTTTTACGATAACCTGAGGAGGAACGTCCTTGCCCAGATCTATAACCTCAAAGCCGTAATTCTGAAGCAGTAATTTTACAATATTTTTGCCGATATCGTGGATATCTCCGTGGACGGTGGCAAGAATGAATTTTCCTTTAGCGTTACCGCTTTCTTTTGCGGACACGGCTTTTATCTGCTCGAAAGCGCACTTTGCCGCTTCCGCGGAGGTGAGCAGCTGGGGTAAAAAGATAATGTTTTTTTCAAACCCCTCCCCTACCTTGTTCAAAGCGGGGATTATATCTTCGTTTACTATATCAAGGGGTGCTTTGGAAAAGAGTAATTCCTTGGTGGTTTCAACGGCTTTTTCTTTTAGTCCCTTTATTACCGCATCCATAAGAG
>JAGCNA010000011.1 GCA_017646185.1 Clostridia bacterium | reverse complement strand
GCCGTAACCACCGACCGTGGCACAGGTGAATATTTCTATATGCAGGGCGGTATGGGCTATAACTTCTTCTTTGATATGGGCAAGGTTGCCTCTGTGGATAAATTGGTGCTCAGCTTCCTGGAATATGGGGATTGGGCTATAAACCGTCCCAAATTCTGCGATGTATTCCTTTCCGATGACGGTGTCAACTGGTATAAAGTGGGCACCCGCAACGCCGCTGAAGAAGGCGAAACAAGAAACAACTACCACGCCGGTTACGAATTCGTACTGGATAAAACCTATTCCGCCCGCTTTGTACGTTTACGCGTAGAAGCAAACGGCTGGCTGTATCTTGAGGAAATGGAAGCTTTCGGTACCAAGGCGGTTACCGGCAAAACCGTTCGTCTTGCTGACAGCGGTATGGACAGCGTTATCTTCTATTCCAATTACGAAAACGCCCAGTACGCTACCACCGAAAACACTCCTATTAAAGCAGAAGATATTAACCTTGTATATATCAGCAAAAACGATGCTGAAAATCCCAAAAAGGATATGCTTCTTCCTTACGTTGCTTATCTCGATAAGGACGGCAATATAAAGGATACCTTTATGGATGGCTTTGCATATCTTCCCGCAAGTCCGCTTCCTTCCGGTGCGGCTCCTCATGAAGTTCCCGTAATGTCCGACTGGGAATGGCTGTTTGAAACTACCTTCCACGGCGTATACGGCTTCGATGTTCTTGAAGAAACCGTTCAAACCGTAAAGGATGCTTTGGGCGAAGATTACAAGGATTATAAAGTGCAGGTATACGTAAGTATTCTCACTATCAGCAACGAAACCGATAATTTCGGCGATGTGGACGGCGACGGTGTTCCCGAAACCACCAAGACTGCCGAAGACAGAGAAAAGATATTAAGATGGTATATTGGCAAATGCCAAAAGGAATTTGCCGATTGCGGCTATGAAAATCTTGAACTTGGCGGTTTTTACTGGATGAACGAAGCTGTTATCTGGGAAAAGGATGATTCCCATATTATCGCTGAGGTTGCGGATATCGTTCACGATATGGGCAGCTACTTTATGTGGATTCCTTATTACACCGCAAACCGTTACTTCCTCGGATACGAAATGGGCTTTGATTTTGTAAATATGCAGCCCAACGTAGTTTTCGATCTGGATTCTCCCCTCTGGCGTTTTGATTCCACAGCAATGCTTACCAAGTATAATAAAATGAGCGTAGAGATCGAGCACACTCGTCAGGCAATGTCGGATATAGCCTTTGCCCGCAACTATATGCTGTATCTCTATTACGGCGAAGTTTACGGATATATTGATTCTATCCACGTTTATTACAACGATAGAGATAACATTTCCGCAATGGGCTTTTCCGATGATCCTCTTTGCCGTCTGCAGTACGATGCAACATATCACTTTGCAAAGGGAACTCTTGATGTAACTCCCGATACCAAGGAAAAGGCTGTTTTCGATGCTGCGGCAAATGATATGTTTACTGCCAATTTGAATCCCGAAAAGGATTACCTGCTCTTTACTCTTGCATCTATGCCCGAGCACGGAACTGTATCTCTCCTTTCCGACGGCACCTTTGCATATTATCCCGAAAAGGATTTCTCCGGCACAGATACGTTCACCTATACATATAACAACCTTTTGGGTGAATCCGAAGAATGCACCGTAGAAATACGCGTTGCAAAATAAAAATGGTAAAACGAATATGAAAAATTATCCCATAGTTACAGGCAACTT
>JAGCNA010000114.1 GCA_017646185.1 Clostridia bacterium | reverse complement strand
GTTAAAAAGTTTTTTGTGTATATTCAACAGATTTATTCTGCGTTTTTTTCAAATTGGCTACATACCGCATATACTGATAACATCCTTGCAAATTACTCTTGCAAACTAAAAAGTTATGTGATATTATTATACTGTCATATTGTGTATTATTTCCAAGAAGGATTTGATAAAATGTTGTTCAGAAACAGAAAAAAGGTCGCCAAGTTCGGCGGCAGCTCTCTGGCGGATGCAAACCAGTTCAAAAAGGTTGCGGCTATCGTAAATGCAGATAAAGCCCGCAGATACGTGGTTCCCTCCGCTCCGGGCAAAAGACACAAAGAAGATATTAAAATAACGGATATGCTTATCGCCTGCCAAAAGACAGCGGATTATATGCCTCTGTGGGAGCAGATAAAGGAGCGTTATAACGGAATTATCGCTGATCTCGGTCTGGATATTTCTCTCGATAACGAATTCACCCTTATAGAAGCCGCCCTTGCGGAAGGCACTACGGTGGACTATATGGCGTCCCGCGGCGAATATTTGAACGGTATTATTCTGGCAAGCTTTCTTGGCTTTGAATTCGTAGATGCGGCAGAGGTGGTACGCTTCACCGCAGACGGCAAGTTTGACCCTCACACCACCAACGCTATTATGGGTGAGCGTCTTTCCGGCGTGTATAATGCGGTGATCCCCGGCTTTTACGGAGCAGACGAGCAGGGCAGAGTGCGCATATTTGCCCGCGGCGGAAGCGATATTACGGGTGCTCTCGTTGCCCGTGCCGTTATGGCGGATATTTACGAAAATTGGACGGACGTAAGCGGATTTCTTATGTGCGATCCCCGTATCGTGGAAAATCCCACTCCCATAAAGACAATAACCTACCGTGAACTGCGTGAGCTTTCCTATATGGGCGCAGGCGTGCTTCACGAAGAAGCCGTTATCCCCGTAAAGCTTGCGGGAATTCCCATAAATATTAAAAACACCAACCGTCCCGAGGATACGGGTACAATGATCGTTCCCGAATCCGAAGACGTTCCTACAGACGGACTTATTACCGGTATCGCAGGTAAAAAGGATTTTGCGGTTATCCGTATCGAAAAAGACCTTATGAACTCCGAAGTGGGCTTTGTACGCAAGGTGCTTGACGTTATCGCATCCCACGGTATGTCCTTTGAGCATCTGCCCTCCGGTATAGACACCATGTGCGTGGTGCTCAGCCATAAGGAGATCGAGGGCAGGGAAGCAGATATCCTTACCGAAATAACCCGTGCCGTTTCTCCCGATAATATCGATGTGGTTACCGGCGTAAGCCTTATCGCCGTAGTGGGCAGAGGTATGAAGAGCGCCAAGGGTACCGCATCCCGTGTGTTTACCGTACTTGCAAAGAACGATATAAATATCCGAATGATCGATCAGGGCTCCTCGGAGCTTAATATTATCATCGGTGTAGACGATGCGGATTTCGAAAAAGCTATCCGTTCCGTATACAGCGAATTCGGCGCATAATGAAGGGATATATCACCTTGGGCGTCCCTGCGGAGGACCGCTTTACAGAAAAGAAAAGCGTGTTTATCGGCAACGCCGCCCGTGTTGAAACAGAGGAAGAGGCAATAGCCTTTGTTAAAAAAATAAAAGCCAAATATCCCGATGCCCGTCATAACGTGTACGCATATATTCTGCGCGAAAACAACCTTTCCCGCTTTACCGATGACGGCGAGCCTCACGGCACCGCAGGTATGCCCGTAATGTCGGTGCTCAGAGGGAAAAATCTTGTGGATTGCGCCGTGGTGGTCACCCGTTATTTCGGCGGTACGCTGCTTGGTACGGGCGGTCTGGTACGTGCCTATACCGAAGGAGCACTTCTGGCGGTAAACGCATCCGGCACGGTGGAAATGTCCCCCTGCGCCCTTATCAAAACGGAAAGCGACTATACGGATTACCAAAAAATCCGTTATTCCGTTACCAAACTGGGCGGGGAAGAAAAGGATACCGTATACGGAATGGGCGTAACCGCATATTTCAATATCGATTTTCATCTGGCGGAAAGCGTGTGCATAGCCGTTTCGGAGCAAACCTCAGCCCGCGCCACCGCAGAAATCGTCGGCACCTCATACAAAGAAATATTAAAATAACAAAAACCGAGCGTTAAGCTCGGTTTTTTTTGACTTGTTGACATTTTTATGTTATAGTATTGGTGTAATATTTACTTTTTGTCGTCTTTATATATAGAAACTGACTATGGAGTTGATTTGATGAAAAAGAAAGTCATACTGATTACAGCCTGCGCCATAGCGTCTTTGCTTGTAATAACGGGTTCGGTGGCAGCGTTTTTTGCGATAAAGCAAGATGCTCCCGTGGAATTCGAATATAATCCGCCGGAATACGATTCCGACCTGAAAGGCGGAGATTTCAAAGCGGCGTTTTCCAAGTACGGAAGCCGCACCGAGCCGCAAAAGGTGTACGTTTCCAATACGGAAGAGTTGGGCTTAAACGAAATCCCCACAGAACAGATAAGTATATACAGATACAGACACGCCTATTATCTGAAATACGTTTACGGCGAGGAAAATATATACGATTTTGAAGAGCTTAAGTTGTTTTCCGAAAGGATAATTCCCAATGTTGTTAACTTTATCAACGTAAAGGACGGCACGGCAGAGGAAGAGCAC
>JAGCNA010000113.1 GCA_017646185.1 Clostridia bacterium | reverse complement strand
TTTTCCTGCCACAAAGCGGTGGAAGGACACATAATGGAAAGGCAAACCTTGCTTCCGTCCTCTTCCTTGGAGGAATAGGTTTCGGTAAAGCAAACGCCCTTTCTGTCCTTGGTAGCCCATTTCTTTGCCACAGAAGTAAACTCAAAATCCTCTGCCTTTTTATCTCTGGTATCCCAAAGTCTGCCGTTAATATAGGGCATAACCTTTACGCCTGCGTCTTTAAGCTTTTTAAGTCCTTCCTTGGCAACGTCACGCACGGGGAAGTAATGGGGGTAATCGTTATCAAAGGGAGCGTTGTGCCACAGATACAGGTGAACGGGGCTTTCCGTACCCAGAGTTTTGGTAGCTTCTATAATATCGTCTGCAAAGGAAGCGTCCTCGTTAATATGCACAAGCCACCAGTGAGGCGCTTTTGTAAACCATTCGGGTTCTTTTCTTTCTCTCTTTAAAAATTCCGCTTGTGTTTCTGCCCAATCTCTGTAAATAACGGCGGCATCGTACCAATCTCCGTCAAACATCTTCCATACGCATTTACCGCAAAGGGACTGGGAATTGCAGCCTCTGTCTATATGGGTGAGGGGTTGTCCCGCCACCATAGACATAAACTTCTCTCCCGCTTTTTTGCTGAAGCTGAATTCCTTATATGCAGGGGCGGTATCGTGGATACCGTAGTAAATACCACGTTTCGTGCGTTTGTTGTAAAACGCCATATACTGCATAGAAACGCCGTATGAGGGGTATCTTTGCAGGTTGTGCAGCTCTTTGTTTTTTTCGGTTGTATATACCTCGCCGCATCCGTAGGGGAAGAACATACACACGTTTTCACCCGTGTCGAAGGACAGCATGGGATGATCGCACACCGTCACTGTGTATTCTTCGTTTACGGAGCTTACCGTAGTCTTCCATTCTATACAATTGTGGGTGCATACTGCGGTAAGAGTTACGGTTATTCCCGGTAATTCACGGTTGCCGGAAAGCACTATCACAGCGCCCTCTTCGGTCTTAAAAGTGTCCGCCTGTTTCCAACCTGTGTGGGAGGAAAGGGTTACCCAAGTTCCGTCTTCAAGGTTTTCTGCGTATAAGCGGAACAAAGGGCATGCCTGCGTAAGCAGGTTCTTTTTGTTTTCTTTGTCCCTTATGGAGTACAGACGTATGCCGTCCCCCGTTTTTTCAATTGCTACTGCAAGGTATCCTGCGGAAAATCTGAAAAGTTCCTTCATTTTTTGTTTTTCCTCCCTTTAAATACTTTCGGAAAGCTTTTTCTTCAAAAAGCCGTGCCTGTGTGTTTTTTTATCATTTTCCACCATAATGGAAATACTTTTTTGTGTTCCCACCAGTATGAGTATCTGCTTTGCACGGGTTACCGCGGTGTAAAACAGATTTCTCGTCATCAGAGGGTATGGGCAATCGTAAACCGGCATAAGCACCACGGGGTATTCGTTGCCTTGGCTTTTGTGAACCGTCACCGCAAATGCGTGCTCCAATTCGTCAAGCAGTGCGAAATCATATTCCGCCACACGGTCGTCAAAGTTAATAACCATAGTTTCGCTTTGGGTATCTATGGAAATTATCCGTCCCACGTCACCGTTGAAAATACCTTGACCTCTGGTTCCGTCCTTGTCCCATTCTATCTCGTAATTATTCTTGGTCTGCATAACCTTGTCCCCTTCGCGGAACAAAACAGAGCCAATCTTCTTTTCCCGCTTTTTAAAGCTTTTGGGGTTAAGCCCGTCCTGCAAAACCGCATTAAGGGTTTTTGTGCCCAATTCGCCCTTTCGGGTGGGGGTGAGTATCTGTATATCCGAAAAGCTGTCAAGGGCATAGGTTTTGGGAAGTCTGTCCTTGCAGAGAGATAAAAGCAGCTGCTGAATATCCTCCGCATTGTTTCTTTCCAAAAAGAAGAAATCGTTTTTCTTTTCGTTAAGCACGGGCATTTTTCCCTCGTTGATATCGTGGGCGTTGGTTACGATAAGGCTTTGCTGCGCCTGACGGAATATATGCTTTAACCTTACCACGGGGAAAGCATCGCTTTCTATAATGTCTTTAAGACATTGTCCCGCACCTACGGGGGGAAGCTGGTCCACGTCCCCGATCAGCACCAAAGTGCTTCCTCTTTTTACCGCTTTAAGAAGTGACGAAAACAGCAAAAGATCCACCATGGACATTTCGTCTATTATCACCACCGAAGCGGGGAGGGGATTTCCTTCGTCCCTGGCGAATTTGGGGCGGTGGGCGGTGTCGAATTCGGTTTCAAGCAAACGGTGTATGGTCTTTGCATCCGCCCCGCTTGCTTCGCTCATACGCTTTGCCGCCCTGCCCGTAGGCGCCGCAAGGCAAAATGATATTTTAAGTGATAAAAGCAGTTCCGTAAGGGCTTTTATAACCGTGGTCTTTCCCGTACCGGGACCGCCGGTTATTACGGTTATACCGTTTGTAATTCCGCTTACAATCGCTTCGTTTTGCTCGTTTGCATAGGTAATGCCGTATTTTTTCTCAAGCTCTTTTACGGCTTCCTCCACTCCCTCGTATCTTTCGGGACGGGGAGTATCACGCAAAAGCTTAAGCTTTGCGGTAATATAATTTTCCGCCTCTTTATATTCTTTTAAATATACGTATTCATCTTCAGTCCGTACAAAATCCCCTTTTTCGCACAGCCTGCCAATGGCGGCGGCAACCGAAACGGGCTGTACTCTTAAGGCCTGCGCCGTTTTTGCAACCAGCTCTTTTTCGGGCAGACAGCAATGTCCTCCCGAATATGCGGCGGCGGAAAGGATATATTCCGCACCCGCCTCCAAACGCTCGGGACTGTCCGATGGGAATCCCAGCTGCTGTGCCACCGTGTCCGCTTTTTCAAAGCCTAGTCCCTCAATATCACCGATCAGGCGGTAAGGGTCTTTTTCTATAATGGTGGTGGCGGCGGCACCGTATCTCCGGTATATC
>JAGCNA010000112.1 GCA_017646185.1 Clostridia bacterium | reverse complement strand
TTTTTTATTCCCCGCAAACGCTTTATATTTGCACCTATTGTCAGTTCCATATTTTACCTCCGTTAAGAAAAACTCAGCCGACGTCTGCTGTGAACATATATTACCTCAAAAAACAGCAAAGGTAAAGGTAATGTCAGTAAATATCATATTAACTCAAGGTTGAAAAATAATAGCACGGGTAAAAATCACCCCAAGAATCCTTACGGCTTCTTGGGGACCCCGACAATATTAAATGCACGGAAGACCCGTGCATTTTTGATTATGCAAAGTGTTTTTTATATCCGTCTGTAAGAATTTTTCCGTGGTCGGAGGCGATATCCTCGCTCTTTCCTTCGGGGGAAAGGGTGAGTACCGTTTCGCCGTAGGAAAGGGTAAAGCCCTTTTCGCTTACGGAAATATCAAACCACTTGGCGTCTGCCGCATCGTCACCCGCTTTTGCTTCGGGCATTTTTTCAAGCACCTGTGTAAAGGCTACGGTGATTATACGTGTACGGGGATCTCTTTTGGGGTCTGAATACACCCTTAACTGCTCGGGATATGCTTCCACTCCCGTTTCCTCCATAAGCTCACGGGCTGCCGCTTGCTCGCAGGTTTCGTTCGGCTCCACAAATCCGCCGGGGAGCGCCCAGGTATCTATAAAGGGATGGTTTGCCCGTTTTATCAAAAGCACCTTGTTTTCGCAAAAGATAACCATATCCACGGTTACGGAGGGACGCTGGAATTTACTTGCATCGTATGCGGCAAGAAATTCCGCTTCCGTCTGGCCCTGGGCGTTGCGTTTTTCTGTCATTTGTTTTTACCGCCTTTACAAAGGTTTTTTCATAATTCTGCCGTTTGCTCTGGGGTATTCGGCAGGGGTAGAGGATATCTTTTTTATAACTATAACGGTGTGGCTTCTGTCAAAAACGGGGATGGGAGCTTCAAAAAGCTCTGCCTCGCCGCCGCCCAGAACTTTTATTGCGTTGCGGGCTTCCTCCAGTTCTTCTTTGCCTCGGTTGCCCTTCATAGCCACGAAATATCCGCCCTTTTTAACCAGAGGCAAACACCATTCGCACAGCACGTTAAGGCGGGCTACCCCGCGGGAAACGGCTATATCGTATTTTTCTCTGTGCCCGCCCTTGCCTGCTTCCTCTGCACGGGCGCACAAAACGGATATGTTGGAAATACCTGCTTCCCGTGCGGTTTCTTCAACAAATCTCAATTTTTTCGCGGTGCTGTCCAATCCCGTGAAATGGCAGTCGGGCGCGCATATCGCCAGAGGAAAGGTGGGAAATCCTCCTCCGCACCCAACGTCAATAACCTTTTTGTTTTTAAAAAGTCCGGTTTTAAGAGGGGAGAGGGAGTCTACAAAGTGAAGGAGTGCTATCTCTTCGTCGGTCTTAAGATCGGTTACGTTCAAGTTTCCTTCTATCCGTTTAAGTCCTTCCGCCACGGTGTAAAACTGCTTTTCCTGCTCCTCCGTAAAGGATATGGGGGAATATTTTTTTGTTATATCAATTATGTTTTTCATTGTTTTTCCTTTGAGTAAGCCATACCAGCAAAACGGAAATATCCGCAGGAGATATGCCGGATATTCGGGATGCCTGACCAACGGAAGCGGGACGGAGGGCGTTAAGCTTTTGCGCCGCTTCAAGACGTATTCCTTTAATGGTGGAATAATCCGCATCCGCAGGGAGCGCCTTATCCTCCAGCTTGCTCACACGTTTAACCTCGTCAAGCTCTTTTTTGATATAGCCTTCGTATTTAATTTCGGTTTCTGCCCTGCGGGCAACCTCCCGCTTTACGTTGCGTCCGTCAAGAGCGCAAACATCTGCGTGGGTTATGGCGGGACGCTTTATCAGCTCCGCTTTACGCATACCGCCTTCGCTTTCGCCGTATCCCCTCTCGGTAAGAAGCTGTGTAAGCGCCTTCGTTTTGGGCACGGAATTTGTGCGGAGATGGTTTATCTCCTCCTCCACTTCTTTGTAAAGGGAGATGTATTCGGCATATTTTTCATCGGAAACAAGCCCCGCATATCTGCCGTATTCTATAAGTCTTTGCTTTGCGTTGTCCTGTCTTAAAAGCAGGCGGTATTCGCTTCTGGATGTCATCATACGGTAAGGCTCGTTTGTGCCCTTGGTAACCAGATCGTCTATAAGCGTGCCGATATATCCTTCGCTTCTTTTGATCACTACAGGTTCTTTGCCCAGCACGGCAAGACCTGCGTTCATACCCGCAACAATTCCCTGCGCCGCCGCTTCCTCGTAGCCGGAGGAGCCGTTGAACTGTCCTGCTCCGTAAAGACCTTTTAAGTTTTTAAACTCCAAGGTGGGGTGTAATTGAGTGGGGTCAGCGCAATCGTATTCAATAGCGTATGCGGTGCGCATAAACACTGCGTTTTCAAGCCCTTTTATGGAATGAACTATCTGCTTTTGCACTTCCTCGGGCAGGGATGAAGAAAGTCCCTGCAGGTACATTTCCTTGGTGTGCTCGCCCATAGGCTCAACAAAGATCTGGTGTCTTTCTTTATCTGAAAAACGGACTACCTTGTCTTCGATAGAGGGGCAGTATCTGGGTCCCGTTCCCTTTATAACTCCCGAAAAAAGCGGGGAACGGTGGAGGTTTTCTTTAATAATACGGTGGGTTTCGAGGTTGGTGTAGGTAATATAGCATTCCCGCTTGTTTACGCCTGCTTGCTCATCGGAAAACCGTGTGGCAAATTCATCCCCGACCTGCTTTTCCATTTTATCGTAATCCAGAGAATCTGCGTGTACTCTGGGGGGAGTACCCGTCTTGAATCGAGTAAGCTTTATTCCGTTTGCTTCCAGCGTTTGGGAAAGCTTGTCTGCGGATATACTGTTATCGGGTCCCGATGAATATGCGTGTTCACCCGCAATTATCTTTCCTTTAAGGGATGTTCCCGTGGCAATTATAACCTTTTTTGCGGGGAAATGTCCTCCGAAAGCGGTGTCAACGCCGGTAATGCATCCGTCTTCGGCAGTAATTCCCGTAACCTCCGCCTGAATAAGGGTAAGGTTAGGTGTGCTTTCCACCACTTCTGTCATATAGTTTCTGTATGCAACTCTGTCCGCCTGCAGTCTTAAGGAATGTACTGCGGGACCCTTGCTGGAATTTAACATTCGGCTTTGAAGCATAGCATGGTCGGCGGCTTTTCCCATTTCGCCGCCCAAAGCGTCCACCTCATAAACCAGATGTCCCTTTCCCGTTCCGCCAATGGAAGGGTTGCAGGGCATATTGCCCACCAGGTCAAGGGTAAGGGTGAACAGCGCCGTCTTCAATCCCATTCGGGCGGAGGCAAGGGCTGCTTCTATTCCCGCGTGGCCTGCACCCACAACAATTATATCGTAATTTTCCGCTGTATAACTCATATTTATTTACCTACGCAAAAATGTGAAAAAATTTCGTTTACAATTTCCAAAGCGGCGGTTCTGCCGTCGATTTCGCCCAATGCGGATACGGCACGTTCAATACATTCTCCCGCAATATCCTGAGTAAATCCGTCAAGAGCGTTTATGGCGTCTTCGATATTTTCAAGAGCACGCTCGATAGCGGAATACTGTCTTGCGGAAACCACTATATCCTGAGTATCCGCTTCGGCAGCGCCTGCAAAGGAAAGTATCTTTTCCTGCAGTTTATCAAACCCTTCGCCCTTCGCCGCAGACATATATACGGGGTCGGGCAGGGGAGCTTGGGTGCAGCGTTCTTTATCGCATTTATTCATTACCGTTATAACGCGGTCTTCTTTTCCTTTAAGCAATGAAACCAGCTCTTCGTCCTCTTCGGTGAGAGGGGATGAACTGTCAAATACCGCGATAATAAGAGTGGATTTTTCTATTTCCTTTATACTTCTTTTAATTCCCGCAGCTTCAACGGTTTCATTACTTTCTCTTATTCCCGCCGTGTCCGCAAGGTTTAAAAGCACGTCACCCACCTTTACCTGCTCGGTAATAACGTCACGGGTAGTGCCTGCAATATCCGTTACTATGGCTCTGTCGGTACCGCACAAAAGGTTCATAAGCGTGGATTTACCCGTGTTGGGTTTGCCTGCAATAACCGTGGGGATTCCTTCGGATATGGCTTTGCCAAACTTGTGGGTTCCCGCAAGGGAAACAAGTTCTGCTTTTACCTTGTTAAGCCGC
>JAGCNA010000111.1 GCA_017646185.1 Clostridia bacterium | reverse complement strand
CCGGCATTCGGCTTGCCGATAACAGCAACCTTTATGCCTTCGTCGGCAGGGGTGCCGTCTTTATCTTCGGGGAGATATTCCACAACCTTATCCAGAATATCACCGCTTCCCGTACCGTGCAAGGAGGAAACGGGAATAGGGTCATCTTCAAAGCCTAATTCGTAAAATTCATAAAATTCGGGAGGCAAAGCACCAACGGTATCCACCTTGTTTACGCAAAGCACAACGGGCTTTCCGCTTTTTTTAAGCATGGTGGCAATATCACGGTCGTTTGCGGTAACACCCGTCATAAGCTCGCACATAAAAATTATAACGTCTGCGTGGGAAATAGCCACCTGAGCCTGATCCCTCATCATACGCAAAAGGTTGGAATCGGTCTTGGGCTCAATACCGCCGGTGTCGATAAGGGTCATGGTAACCCCGTTCCAGGTAATTTCGTGGTATATTCTGTCACGGGTAACGCCGGGGGTATCGTCAACAATGGAAATACGCTTGCCCGTTATTTTATTAAAGAAGGTAGATTTACCTACGTTAGGTCTGCCTACGACGGCAACAACACCTTTTGACATAGCTCGTATCCGTCCTTTCCTGCTATAATTGTTTTTACTTTAAGATTTTTTCTTACCTGCCGCAGTTTAACGTCATCAAGGAACACTTCCTCGTCTGCTTTAAACATATTGCTTGGGAGCAGGAGGTATCCTCCCTCTTCCACCTTGCCCGAAAGTTGGTCAAGCAGGTCTTTTCCCGTAATCAATCCGCTTACGGTAATGTTTTTTCCGAAAAATCTGTTTTCTATTTCAAAAACCCTGCAATCAAGGTTTTCAAATTTCTCTTTTGCTTTGTCTATAAGTCTTTTAATAGTGGGGTACGCCGCTTTTCCCGTGGCGATATATACCTTTTCTCCGGAGCAGGTGTCACTATATTCCAGCTCGTCCAAAAATTCGTCTTCAAAAGACCTTAACATTCCAACCCCGTTTTCTATCTGGGGGTAATCCTCGTAATATTCGGCGTCGGGTATGGGAAGTCCTGCCAGCAGATAAAATTCATCGGATGCAAAAACCTTGCGCATCCCGAACTTTTCCACAGTTTTATCCCCATATTTGTTGATAATATCAAGGGTTTCCAAAGCACTCTCTTTATCGTAGGGGATAAGGGGATACAAACCTTCTCTGTGGTCGGTAAGTCCTGCAGGCACGCATGCGCAGGATTCAAGATGCTCGTAGGAAATAAGCTCGTTAAGGCTTCTTTCCAGCTCTGCCCCGTCGTTTATTCCGCGGCAAAGCACAAGCTGGGCGTTTATCTGTATGCCCCCATCGTTAAGACGGGGTATAAAGGAAAGCACATCCCCTGCAAAGCGGTTTTTCATCATTTTAACACGCAGCTCGGGGTTTACGGTGTGTACCGAAATATTCACGGGGGAAAGGCGCATTTTTATAATACGGTCAATTTCCTTTTCGGTAAGGTTTGTAAGGGTAACGTAGTTGCCCTGCAGGAAGGAAAGCCGTTCGTCATCGTCCTTAAAATAAATAGTTTCCCGCATTCCCTTGGGGTTCTGGTCAATAAAGCAAAACATACAGCCGTTTCTGCACCGTCTTTTATCGTCCATAAGATAGGTGCAAAACTCCATTCCGGGGTCTTCGTATTCCCCTTTGCCCAAAAAAATGCGCAAGGTATCATCCCCTCGCTTTACTTCCAGCGAGAGGGCTACTTCCGATGTATAAAATTGATAATCCAAAACGTCGTTAATTTCGTTTCCGTTTACCGAAAGAATTGCATCTCCGGAACGGATACCTGCTTTTTCGGCAGGAGAACGGGGAACTATGCCGGTAACAAAAACCATAATTGACTCCAAGAAAACGATGAACTGGGAACTATGAACTATGAACTAACCACCCCACAAAACCTGCGGTTTTGCGGGGAACCCCGGAATGGTTGATTTTTGCCCCAAAGGGCAAAAATCTTCCGAAGTTCATCGTTTATCGTTCATCGTTCATAGTTAAAAAATGAACGCGCCCCCATAATTTAAAAAGGCGGTATTATACCCGCCTTTTTTAAAACATACTTATTCTTCTACAGCGAGAACTTCCTTGCCGTGATAAACTCCGCACTTCTTGCAGACTCTGTGGCTAAGCACGTATTCACCGCACTTGGGGCACTTTGTCATACCGGGGAGGGTAAGCTTCCAGGTAGATGAACGTCTCTTATCTCTGCGTGCTTTAGATGTTTTTCTCTTAGGTACTGCCATGTTTGACGCCTCCTTATCAGTTATGTAAAAATTTTATTCTTCTAAATTATTAAGATATTCCCGTAGTTTAGCAAGTCTTGGGTCTGTTTTGTCTTCAACACAGGAGCAAGATGTGTTATTAAGATCGGCACCGCATTTGGGGCACAAACCCTTACATTCCTCTTTGCATAAAAAGCGCACCGGAATTTCCATAAACACCGCTTCCTCTACAGCGTCTCTTATATCCAATTCTCCGTTTTCCGAAGCGAGGATATAATCGTCGTCTTCCTGAAGAAGTGTTTGCGCAACCGGACGGGAAATACACGCTTTTAAATTTTGTTTTGTGCTGCGTGAGCATCTTCCGCATATTGCGGAAAACTGTGCTTCCACTTCTCCCTCAAGGAGCATATAACCGGAAAAGTTTTTTACTTTTCCTTCCGCTTTAAAGCTTCCCTCCGTAATATCGGGTGAAAAACTCCGCATATCCTCGGTAAAGCAAAAAGGGATATTATCTTTTTCTCCGCGCAGAAGCGGTAGTATATTAATTTTCATTGGCACAGTACCTTTCATTATATATATAAGGGTTGGATTTGTCAACACTTTTTTAAAAAAATTTGCGTAAAATGGGCATTATTTATTTGTTTTTAAGTATTAAAAGGGTTTACACGGAGCACAATAAAGACGGAAGGTGGTGTCTTTATATGTTTAACCGTTGCAGCAGAAAAGAAAAATGCCGTATTCTTTTAGCACATATACTCGGTCTTATTGTGGGCGGCGCAATTATCTGTATGGTTATGTCCTGCAGAAAAAAGCGCACTCCCGCAGATAAAATCAAGAGAGCGTTTAAGGAATTAGAAGAAAAGTTAGAAGTCTGATAGAATATGGGGCGCGTTCATTCGGCGCAGACCCAAAAACGTAAAATGCATTTAAATGTTTCGAAAACCGTAGGGGACGACGTCCT
>JAGCNA010000110.1 GCA_017646185.1 Clostridia bacterium | reverse complement strand
TTTTCGCCCTTGTTATCGGTCTTTTTATAATATATATGCACAGAAGCAATATAAAACGTCTTTTCGACAACCAGGAAAGCAAGTTTACGTTTAAGAACAAGAAGTAATAACGATGAACTATGAACTATGAACTATGAACTAATGGTTGCTTTTTGCACAGTCGTGCAAAAAGCTTCCGAAGTTCCTCGTTCATCGTTCCTCGTTCATAGTTTCCCTATAGGTGCAACTATGCCTTTAGCAGATTCCATAAGACCTACCTGCCTTGAAGAAATGGCAGGGCAGGAGCATTTATTACAAACCGGTGCGCCCTTGCGCCGCATATTGGAAAGCGGACATTTGCCCTCTATGATATTCTACGGCCCTCCCGGCACGGGAAAGACTACCCTTGCAAACATTGCGGCGCGTCTTACGGAAAAGCAAATATTCCGCATTAACGCCACCACCGCCTCTCTTTCCGACGTAAAAGAGGTTTTGCAGGAAACGGAAAGTCTGTTTTCCGCAGGGGGAATACTTTTGTATATTGACGAAATTCAGTATTTTAACAAAAAGCAGCAGCAAGCCCTTCTTGAATACGTGGAGGACGGCAGAGTTACCCTTATTTGCTCTACCACCGAAAACCCCTATTTCGCCCTTTACGGCGCTTTACTTTCCAGAAGCACGGTTTTTGAATTCAAGCCCGTGTCACCAAAGGAATGTCTTAAAACGCTGAAGCGGGGTCTGGAAGTGCTTAATTCCCAATCCGCAATACAGAAAAAGTGCGATGATACCTTGCTTTTGGATATCGCATCCGGTTGCGGAGGGGACGTGAGAAAATCCCTTACCGCCCTTGAAAACCTCTATTACGCCAGCGTGGGAGAGGAGATCGAAAAGGATTTCGCAAACAGCCTTATCCAGAGAAGCGGTATGCGGTTTGACGTTAGCGGAGATATGCATTACGACCTGCTTTCCGCTTTTCAGAAATCTATAAGAGGAAGCGACGAAAACGCCGCTGTCCATTACCTTGCCCGTCTTCTTGCGGGGGGAGATCTGCTTTCGCCCTGCAGACGGCTGCTTGTTATTGCCGCAGAGGATATAGGACTTGCCTACCCTCAGGCGATGAGCATGGTAAAGGCTTGCGTGGATTCGGCACTTCAGCTGGGTCTGCCCGAAGCGGGACTCCCTCTGGCGGAGGCTGCCATTCTTCTTGCCACCGCACCGAAAAGTAATTCTGCGGCGGCGGCATATTGGGCGGCAATGGAGGATGTGGAAAACGGCTCTGCCGTGTCTGTCCCCTCCCATTTGCAGGATACCCATTATCCCGGCGCACAAAGCCTTGGCAGAGGCGGATATAAATACCCCCACGCCTACCCCAATAATTACGTGGAACAACAGTATTTGCCCGACGAATTGAAGGACAAGGTGTACTATGTTCACGGCAGTAATAAAAATGAATCTGCAATGAAAGAATACTGGTTAAAAATCAAAGAGAAGAGATAAGAGAGAAAAGAGAAAAGAAAAGGAAGATTTTTGTTCGCAGAACAAAAATCAACCATAACTCTTCACTCTTCACTTTTCACTCTTCTCTGTTTTTGCAAAAAAACAAAAAACGCCGCAATATGCGGCGTTTTTATTTTGCAAAAACTTATTCAGCGTCCTTGATCATCTTGGGGATACCCATATCGATGGTGCCGAGCTGAGCCTGGAATTCTTCTTCTGTCATCTGGAGAACCTTGATACCCTGAATGATACCCATGATACCGTTAATGGTAGCCATAACACCGAAGGTTACGCAGGAAAGAACTATTCTGATAACGCCTGCTTTGGTCTGACCCTGAATGAAGCAGGGAACGACGTATGCATTGAACAGAATGGTAAGAATACCGAAAAGTGTCTTGTTCATAATATGTACTCCTTTAAAATATTTTATGAATATATTATATATACAAATGTATAAAATGTCAACATTATTTTAAATTTGTTTTTATTGCTTTTTATATTTTTACGTGTTATAATTAGCTGTTAAAATATATTTTTCTTTGGAGAACAAAGATTATGACAAGACGTGAATCCCGAGAGGCGGCTCTTTGCCTCATTTACGAGCAGACTTTTTCCCCCGAAATAAGCACAGACGAAATTATACAAAAAGCAAAGGAAATTCGTGAAGAAAAGGTTTCCGAATTTGCCACCACCCTTTTTAACGGCGTTTGCCAGAACAAGCAGAAATTAGACCTGCGCATCTCTGCCGCGGCGGAAAAATGGTCGCTGGACAGAATTTCCAGAGTTTCTCTTTCCGTGCTCCGACTCGCCGCATACGAAATTCTTTACGTTGGCACCGAAAAGCAGATTGCCGTTAACGAAGCGCTGGAGCTGGTAAGAAAGTATGATGATGAGAAAGCTGTTTCGTTTATTAATGGAGTTTTAGCAGGCATAATAAATTAATGAGGAACTAGAAACGAGGAACTAGGAACTATGGTTGATTTTTGCCCAAAAGGCAAAAATCTTCCGAAGTTTCTCGTTTATCGTTTATCGTTCATCGTTTTTCTTGGAGATATTGTGGAAAACAGAGCCATCACAGTCACCCAACTCAACAACTACATCAA
>JAGCNA010000109.1 GCA_017646185.1 Clostridia bacterium | reverse complement strand
TAAAAGATATTTGTATATCTTTTGCGTGAGCTTTTTGTTTTTCATATCCTTTTCTTTTAATGCGGTGCACAGCCCTGCGTAGGCCGGTGCGTTAAGACTGCCTGCTTCAAACCGTTCGGGTAAAAAAGAGGGCATTTTCATATCCGCAGATAAAATACCCGTTCCTCCGTGGAGCAAAGGATACAGTTGGCTTTCAAAATCCCTGCTCATTATCATAGCACCCGTGCCGGCAGGACCGTATAACCCCTTATGGCCGGGCAAGCATATAATATCTCCGTAATCCTCTGCATTTATTTCCAATATTCCCGCAGTCTGGGCTATATCCGTAATAACGGCTATACCGCGGCTTTTTGCGATTTTTCTCATTTCTTTAACGGGGAATATTCTTCCGCACACGTTGGAAGCGTGGGTAAATACCGCAAGGGAAGTCTTTTCGGTTATGCAGTTTTCAAAGCTTTGAATAGTTTTTTTATCGTCAAAAAGGTCGGATTCAAAAACCGTTACTTTTATCCTTTCGCTTTGCTTGAGGTCATATATAATACGGGAAACGGCATTGTGGTCAAAATCCGAAACGAGCACGTGAACAGGCTCTTTTTTTGCGAAAACGTAACCCTTTATTGCCATATTCAGCGCTTCCGTTGTGTTTTTGGTGAGCACACAGTTTTCGGGCAGGGAACCAAATTCATACGCCAGCTCGTTTCTGCAATCGAAAAGGGCTCTGTCACCGGCAGAAGCCAATTCATAGCTGCCTCTGCCGGGATTTCCGCAAAACCTCATAGCAGACGCAACTGCGTTTATAACCCCTTCGCTTTTCGGCATTCCCGTTGCGGCGTGGTCGAAATATATCATTTTTTGCCTGCCCCCGTAATTCCCGCTATTTTTATTCCGTTTTCAGAAAGCAGTTTTTGTACGTAACCGCTTTGGCTGTTATCTATCTTTAAACCGTATCCGCAGCCGCGTATACGGGCAGTCTGTGCATTTCTGGTCAGAGAATTGTTTATACCTTGTCTGTTCAGTATTTCCTGCGCTTTGTATGCATAGGTCATAGACGTTAGCACTATAACAGTGTCCAATTTTATCACTCCTTTTTACTACATTCTTTTTTATTACATTATATGTATAAAAAAATCCCGTAGTGAAGACCACTACGGGAAAATATATATGTATTTTTATTTATCCTCAAGGCAGAATACCGTCCAGGAACAGGAGGTATGCCATTCGGTACCCTTTTGTACCTTTTCGTATGTAGAATCGGGGAAACGGGAGAAATACAGCTTGTTGGAGGAGGTGTTCATATCCCAATAGAAGGTTTTTGAACCGTTACGGAAGTTATCCAAAGAATCCTCTACCGTGTCTACCTTTACAACGAAAGCGTAATCGGTGTTCTTTTTACCCCAGATAACACATTCTGTTGCCGCATTGCCCTTGTACATGGGACCGCTGTAATCCGCAAGACCCACTTCCATGGTTTCAACATAGTTTTCGGTGCCGTCCTGATTTCTGAACAAGCAGTATAATCCCACGCTTTTATTTACGGGGAACATACAGGTGTAGGAAAGGGAGAATTCCATATCTGTAAGGAATTCATAATCGCAATCCAGTGTAATGGTTTCGCCGTAGAACATATAGTTACGTGTAACTGCGGCGTAGCATTTTGAAGAATCTCCAAGATGAAGCTTGGTTTTTTCAACAATCTTGATCTTTTCAAGATTCTGTGCTTTTTGACCGTTTGAAAGCTTTATTTCCTTGCCGGAAACTCCGTCGTATATCTTTAATTCCACAAGAATTTCGTTGGCATGGTTACCGCCGGAAAATCCGTCCTTGGCACCCTTTGCACGGAATACGTATTCCCAGTCGGTACTGCCTCCTGCAAGGTGTACGTTTCCGATATTCAGTGCGCCTATATTCCAGGTACCCCAGTTGGTTCTGTAGAAGGTCTGTGTCAAAGGCTTTCCGTTGGAAGCGGTGGTGGAAATAGTGTACATACCGTCATTTGTTTTGGTAAGAGTCATAATATGCTTTGTATATTCCGTTACATGAACGTCGGGTGCAACGGGGTGATGAGGATAAGCCGCAAACATATTTTCTGCTCCTGTAATGTGTTTTTTAATGCGCGCTTTGTCGGAATTTGCTTTTTTACCGGCATCAGAAACTTTAATTGTATTTTTATTTATGCGGAGGCTTAGCATATAGTCGGTAACGGTTATTTTTCCGTC
>JAGCNA010000108.1 GCA_017646185.1 Clostridia bacterium | reverse complement strand
TAACGCAGTCAGCGCATGCAAGAATAAGAGCTTCGGTAGCTTCGCCTGTAGCAACGTTACCTGCGATAAGCTGACAATCGGGGAACGCTTCCTTTACCTTACGGCAAGCCTCTATAATACCTTTGGAATGACCGTGAGCGGAATCCAGTACCAGTACGTCTGCGCCTACATCAAGCAAAGCCTTTGCACGTTCAAGAACGTCCTTGGTTGCTCCGATAGCTGCAGCGCAGATAAGTCTGCCCTGTGCATCTTTTGCTGCGTTGGGATATTTTAACGCTTTTTCTATATCTTTAATTGTGATAAGACCCTTAAGGTTACCTTCATCGTCTACGAGAGGAAGTTTTTCGATCTTATTTCTGCGAAGGATTTCCTGTGCTTCTGCAAGAGAAGTACCTTCCTTTGCGGTAACAAGGTTGTCCTTTGTCATAACCTCTTCGATACGAATATCGAAATTATCAAGGAAGCGAATATCACGGTTTGTAAGAATACCGATAAGCTTGCCGTTTTCGCAAATGGGAACACCGGAAATACGGTACTTGCCCATAAGTGCATTTGCATCGTAAACGTAATGGTCCTTGGAAAGGAAGAAAGGCTCGTTAATAACGCCGTTTTCGCTTCTCTTTACTCGGTCAACCATATCAGCCTGCTGCTGAATGCTCATATTTTTGTGAATAACGCCGATACCGCCTTCACGAGCAATAGCTATAGCCATACGAGTTTCGGTTACCGTATCCATAGCTGCGGTCATAAGAGGAATGTTAAGGGTTATTTTCTTGGTGAGCTGTGTTCTGATATCTACGTCTGCGGGGAGAATATTGCTCTCTGCAGGGATAAGCAAAACATCATCGTAAGTAAGACCCGATTTAGCAAACTTTTCACTGTATTCGTTTCCCATAATGTTAGCTCCTTTATTTAGGTTAAATTGTTTACGTATTCATTAAAAACAAACAAAAATCGATAAATGTTTGTATTTGATATATAATAACACAGTAATTTCCTTTAGTCAATGAAAAATTTTCACAAATAAGGAGAAAAAATGAATGGCTTTATAAGTCGAATAAACCATTTTGTAAAAAGGATAGGCAAACACAATTTATCCGCTTATGCGGCTCAAACAGCGTTTTTCGTATTGCTTGCCTTCTTCCCTTTTTGTATGATCGTTTTGGAAACACTAAAATACCTTCCCTTCGATAAAGAGGAGTTTTCTGCGCTTATACTTTCCATTACCCCATCTTCCATCGGACCTGCCGTAAAGAATATAATTAACGGACTGTATTCTAAACAGGCAAAGCTGATACCCGTATCTGCCATTGCCGCATTATGGTCATCCTCAAAAGGAATTTATTCGCTTATGCGGGGATTGAACGAAGTATACGAATGTAATGAAAAACGAAATTATTTTAAAAGACGGGCGTGCGCAGTATTGTATACCGTTGTTTTTATTGCCGCCCTGGTATTTACCATAGGACTTATGCTTATGGGAAAATGGTTTATCGAAGAAACAATCGTTAAATTCGGGTATAAAGCATTGTTGGTTGCTGTAAAAATGATAACTCAAGCGGCGGTGCTTTCGGTTTTGTTCGTAGTAATATACTATTTTCTTCCTGCAGAGAAATCTCCCATTTCCCTGCACCTGCCCGGCGCCGTATTGTCGGCATGCGGATGGGTAATTTTTACGGAATTGTATTCGATCTATGTTTCTTTAACCGATACCGATATATACGGTTCACTAAGCACGGTGATGCTGACTATGCTGTGGCTGTACGTTTGTATGTATATACTCTTGATCGGCGGAGAGATAAACGTATATTTAAAGAGAATAGGAGACAGATAATGCCTTGACAACAGTATATCATGTGTTATAATTAAATACACGGAGGTGCTTTATGAAGAAAATAATTGTTTTCTCGCTTATATTTACTTTTATATTTTCCTGCTTGAATATCGTTTCCTTTGCGGAAAACGGAGATAACGAGATCAAGTTCAATCAGCACAATGCGTTGCTCTCTTCAACCGGAATTACCGTGCTTGACAGCGAATACGGAAAATCCACCGGAACCGGCGAAGAATATTACGAAGTTGTGGTAGAAAACGGCTGTGTTGCTTCCGTTGGCGGAAACAACAATTCTATTTCCGAAAATGGATACGTTATTGCCGCCAAGGGAGAAAGATATAAAAACAAACTTAAAGATATTCAAAAAGGCGATTACTGCATTATTGATTTTGAAAATTCGGTTATTTTAATTGCAGGCGAAAATTATAATCCTTTTTTTGAAAAGACCATTAAGTTTGATAAATACAACGGTACACGAACCGCAAACACCATCGTTATATATAACACCGGTGAAACCACGGGTACAAATGTATGGGGTAACGAAGCTTGTGTTGATAAAGACGGATTTGTTATTTCTGTTGGCGGCAATGATAATAAGATACCCGAGGGTGGATTTGTAATAAGTGCTGTCGGAGCTGACAGAATTGCAGAGCTTAACGGCGCTGTCGCCGTGGGCTTGCAGGTTAAGGTTGATGACAGCAAAAAGACTATAACCTTTGCCTATAACCAAGAAAGCCTGAAAGCATCTGTAAGAATTAAACTTGAAGATGCCGAGACTCGTTTTGAAAACGCAAAAGAAAAGTATCTTTTAATAGATTACAAAGCTGCGGAAGCGCGTATTGAAGAATTGCGCGGATATTATGACAGCGTATGCGAAGGACTGGAAAACGGCAACGTTGCCAAAGCGGTTGTGTTTGAAAGTAATTTTAACCGTTATTACGATTCTCTTTACCTCCTTCTTGAAGAAACACCCGTTGTTGAAGGCAGAGCAATGTGGCTGCGCCCCTCCGGTCTTACAAGCAAGGCCGCTGTAGCCGAGCGTATTTCGGAGATAAAGCAAATGGGCTTTAATATTATCTGTCTTGAACTTTTCTATGACAGTACGTTTATTTGTCCCCTGCCTGAGGACGGATATTTTATACAGAATCCCACCCTTAACGGCTTTGATCTTTTGCAGGCGTTTATTGATGAATGTGCGGCACAGGGAATGGAATTACAAGGCTGGCTTCCCGTTTACAGAGTAAGCTATTCCACCAGCACGTATTATAAAGAAAGCCTTGCTTACAAAATGCCCCAGTGGCTATGTGTGAGTCAAAAAGGCGTAGATTACGTTTCAAACGAATACGGCAACGGCTATTTTATAGACCCTGCCAATAAGGAAGCGAGCGCATATCTGCTTTCTGTATATGAATATTTGCTCAAAAACTATAAGCTTGACGGTCTTCAGCTCGATTACATACGTTATCCCTTCGCAACGGGCGAAGATTTCGGATATACAGAAATCGCAAGAAACGAATTCAAAAAGCAGTACGGTAAAGACCCCATTAATTTTTCCAAAGGCGGAGATCTGTGGGAAGAGTGGGTTGAATACCGCGGCAACCACGTAACGTCCTTTGTAAAACAAATAGTTGCTCTTGCAAATAAACTTTCCCCCATGACCACCGTTTCCTGCGACGTTGCTCCAAATCTGGCGGACAGCAAGGAATCTCACCTCCAAAACTCTGAGTTTTGGATGAAGCAAGGCTTGATAAATATGGCGTTCCCCATGGCGTACGGCACCAACGTAGTACAGATGTACGGCGGATATACAGTTGAAGCCTGCGGCGATGGCGTATTTGCGTATATTGGATTGGGTGATTACGGTACCGAAACCTTTATAAACCAAATTTTGGATAGCAGATACATAGGAGCGGACGGTTTTGCCTTCTTCTCTTACGCCCAATACGTTGCGGGAAATTACGGAGATAAAATTGCTTCAACCATTCTTAAAACACCCGCATTATCCCCTCCCTTTAACTGCAAAGCCGCAACTCTTGCACAGCTTAAAGCTATAGTAAAAAGAATTGAACTTATGCAGGATATTCCCGAAGCGGAAAAGCTTAACGAATTCAAGGAAAAGGTTAATTCCCTTATTACCGTTCTGGAAAGCG
>JAGCNA010000010.1 GCA_017646185.1 Clostridia bacterium | reverse complement strand
CCAGCATAAGCAATGCCGTTTGTTTTCCGTTACGTATAGGTTTACATTTAATCATAAAACTATTATCCTTTTGCATAAAATTAATGCGACAGAATGGGGGTATAAACAATGCTTGATGAAAAGAGTATGGAAAATCTTAAAAATTTGTCCGACACACAGCTGCGTGAGCTGATAACCGTTATAGCTCAGGCGGCAGGGGCGGACGGAGGTAAAGCCGCCGCGCTTTTATCAAATACCGAATCCTTGCGGCGGACCATAGCCACAATGTCTCCCGCCCAGGCGGAAGGATTTATAAAAGCCGCAGGAAAGGATAAAAGCGAAGAGATATACAGAATTATTCTGGGCAGGTGAAATGAATGGCAGATGAGCTTTCCGAAAAAATAAAGTCTCTGCTTTCTGATCCTGAATCGCTTAAAAAGGTTACTGCCATAGCGTCATCTCTGGGAATGACAGATAACGGCACACCGCCTCCCGCAGAAGAAAAAGCAAATATGCCTGCTTCCGTGCCTGCTTCGTCCATTCCTTCGCTGCCTGCTTTTAACAGCGGAGGAAACCGTAATACCGCACTTTTACACGCAATAAAACCCTTTTTAAGAGGGGAAAAACAAAGTAAGCTCGAATCTCTTATAACCGCAATGACGGTAGCGGAGATCATATCCGGCATGAAGAAAGGAGGGGGGATATAATGTATTCCCGTGAGTTCGGCGAAGGTATACGCTCCGAAGGTAATCTCCGCGATTATATGCGTTCATCGCCTCCTCCTGAACAAAAAGGGGGAGAACAGGAAGCACCGCCGCAGGAACAGGAATCTGTTTCCGTGTTCGGGCAGAGCAAAAAGGGAGACGGTATTGCAGGGAGTCTTAAAAAGCTTTTGCAAAACGTAGAGATAGACGATCTTATACTTATCGCCATTGGCATTTTGCTTTTGCTGGATTCGGATGCTGATAACGATACGCTTATAATACTTATATTGATTTTGTTATTTTTCTGATTCCTTACAAAGAAGATAATTTATGTAATCTTCTGCGCTTTTTCTGCTTTTTGGTGATAAACTGCGCACTTTTTCCGCAATACCTGCAGGGGAAGATTCGTCTTCGTCCCGTACGCGGGCATCTGCGGGGAATATACCTGCCGCATAAAGCAGGTCTTCCAGATCCACCTCGTTCCAAGCGGCGTTTGCAATCTTTTTTATAAGCTTGGGGCGGGGCGGGTTTTCCTGCACCATATATACAAGCTTACGCATCTGAACGTAAGATATATCGCAATCAAAGGCGAACTGTCGTAAAGAACGGTCGCCTTTTGCTTGTTCCAAAAGAAGAGAAAATATTTTTTTGTTCCAGCGTGTATTAACTTCCATTAATCAAGGTTTTCCTTTATAAATTCAGAAATGTCTTTTGCGTCGCTCTTAACAACAACGTATACTATGTAATTACCTTCTACGAAGAATTCGGCATTTTTAAGAGGCTCTGTGTCCACAGAGGGATAGTTCTTTGCGTTTTCAAGCATTGCGGCAATACGGGATCTCATAAAGGATAAAAACAGTTCGGTATCCGTTCCGTCCTTGGTTTTGAATACGCCAAGTTCTTTTTGCAAATTGGGGTCGGTTCCGTCCACGTAAACGCAGTATTCCTCTACTGCTTCCATATCGGGCACTTCGCCCATATCGCCGTAAAGGGAAAGGAGCATATCGGGATCAAGATATTCGCCGTAAACTTCGCTGAAGGAGGAAAAATAGGTTCCGCCGGAAAGCGAGTAATCCGCAGTAATCTTTTCCACAAGCTGTTTTGTGTTGTAGTTTTGCTTGGGTGTTTCTGAAGTGTTGGAGCCGCCTCCGCAGGAAACCAACAGCAAAGCGGTTAAAAGCACCAAAATAATTATCTTTTTCATAAATTTTCCTCCGTTATCATTGATTTGGCCGCACCGATGACGGTAGCGTACTGAGAAAGCTTGGGTATAATAAAATTAACGTCAAACATAGCGGAAAGTGATTCAAACTTTTCCTTCGTCTGGGGCAGCACGGATAAATTGCCGGTAAGCACAATATCCTTAACCTTTTTCTGGCGGGAACAGAATACCGCCATCATTCCCGTGGTTTCAAAAACCATATTTATAATTCCCAAAGCAACGTCAGCCTTGGTGGCAGTATCGGTAAGGTTACCGAAATTGGAAGCCGTGGTTTTTGCGGTAAGGGTAGGGGAAATGTCTTTTTTTGTCATAGCCTCAATTGTAAGGTCGATATTGGAAAGAGTGCCTTGCTTTGCCAGCTCCGCAACCTCCTCTGCGCAGGTCATTCCCAGCATCTGCTTGGAAAGTCCCACCAAAGTACCGCCGCCTACTCCGGTTCCGCCCATATGGGAAGATGTCTTGCCCTTTGCGTGCATTATAGCCGTGCCTGTGCCCATACTTACTATAATGGCTTCTTCCTTTTCGGATAAAAACAGACCGCCTTTTCCCGTAGCGGAAAATTCGCTTATATGCTTTGTGGGTAAACCGTAAATATCGTTTTCAAGAAAAGCGCTTCCCACACCGGTAACCGCAACGCAGTCTATTCCGGAAAGGGATATTTTATTTTCTGCAGTATATTTACCGAAAGCGCCGTATACCGAAGCCAAAGGGTCGGTAGCCGTAACGGAATCGGGAGGTAAAAGCACCCCGTCCTTTATAGCGCATATTTTGGTAGTACTGCCGCCTACGTCTATTCCGATAATAACACTCATTAATAATCACATCCTTACCCTTTATTTTAACCTTTACCAAAGAAAAAGTCAATACACCCTATTAAACCGAGATGTAAAAAATTGCTTAACTTCAATCTTTTTAATAAAAAACTCTTTTCATTTACAGCGTTTTGTGGTATAGTTATTATGAGAATTTATGTAAGGAGGAAAAGAATATGATATATAACCAAAAAGAAAAGCTTATTTTTTCCTCCGAATACAATAAAGGCGCCGTTTCCCATGCATATATCGTTGAAGGCGCAAAGGGCGTGGGCAAATTGGATTTTGCTCTGTACGCCGCTTCCGTGCTTATGTGCGAGAGGGAGGACAAGCCCTGCGGCGTGTGCCCGCAATGCCGTAAGGTTTCGGAAAAAGCCCACCCCGATATGTGGATATTGGGTGTGGAGAAGGCCTGTGTGGTTGCAGATGCAAGAAGGATAATAAAGGACGCTCATCTCGTGCCCAACGATGGGGAGAAAAAAGTATATATTATCGCAAACGCAGATAAAATGAACAGGCAGACACAAAACGCCATGCTCAAAATTCTGGAAGAGCCGCCCGCACCGGTTGTGTTCTTTTTACTTACCGAGCGTAAGGATATGCTGCTTGCCACCGTAAGATCCCGTTGCCGCACCGTATCCCTTGCAGGTATGGAGGAAAGCGAGATACTTGAGATACTGCGCAAAAAATATCCCCGCAAGCCGGAGCAGACCTTGGCAGAGGTTACCCGTCTTTGCGGAAGAAGTATCGGTGAAGCAGAGGAGCTTTTGGGCAAGGACAGTATTGCGGAAATGAACCGT
>JAGCNA010000107.1 GCA_017646185.1 Clostridia bacterium | reverse complement strand
TAAGTATTAAAAGGGTTTACACGGAGCACAATAAAGACGTAAGGTGGTGTAAAATATGTTCAACCGTTAAAGTAAAAAAGAAAAATGCCGTATTCTTTTAGCACATACACTGGGGCTTTTGGTGGGAGCCACCATAATCTGCGCACTTATGTCCTGCCGAAAAAAGCGCACTCCCGCAGAAAAGATAAAGAGAGCGTTTAAAGAGTTAGAGGAAAAGTTAGAAGTCTGATGAAACTATGAACTATGAACTATGAACTATGAACTAACCACCCCACAAAACCTGCGGTTTTGCGGGGAACCCCGGAATGGTTGCTTTTTGCACAGCCGTGCAAAAAGCTTCCGAAGTTCATCGTTTAGCACTCGCATAGCGAGTGCGGCGCGTTCATCGTTCATAGTTACATAAAGCGATCAGCGTTTCGTCTTCCTCATTCACTCCGCCCAGCATTCTCTTCTGTGCTTGCAGGCGGATTTTTTGTTTCCATTTTTCAAAATCTTCGGTTTTGGGGCGTATTTTTCCCAAAAACAGATCGGGGTATGTATACGGGGTGTTTTCCCCCGTTTTAAACGCTTTTATTATACAGTATACCTTTTCACCTTCGGTTACAAAGCTTTCGTCGGTTATACTATATCCGTTTTCGTATAAATATTTGCGAAGTTTGTCCGCCCCCGTCATAGGCTGTAAAATCAGGGTATCGGGGGTAATGTCTTTTCCGTCGGTAATAATGTTTATAATGGTTTCTCCACCCATACCGCAAATGCAGGCGAGGGAGTATTTTTTACATATATTTTTAAACCCGTCGGAAAGCACGCATTCGCACTCCACGTCATAGGATAATATATTTTCTCTGGCGTTGTCAAGGGGTCCTACCCGAATATCCGCCGCACACGCCGTCTTCGCCTTGCCGCTTTTAAGCAAATATATAGGTAAATATCCGTGGTCGGTACCGATATCAATGACGGAATCGGCGCAGGATATAAGGTCTGCTACTGCTTGTAATCGTGGTGTAAGCATAAGATTTTACTCCGTAAAATTAACGAGGAACTATGAACTATGAACTAGGAACTTCGGAAGATTTTTGCCCTTTGGGCAAAAATCAACCATTCGTTTCTCGTTCATCGTTCATCGTTCATCGTTTTTATTGTATCTAAAGCATATTCTGTTAAGTTCACTATATCTATCCCTGTCCACCGCGTCCAGAAATTCTTGCGTTGCGCGGAAACGCCACTGTCCTTCGGGGACACCGGGGCGGTTCATACGGGCGTCCTCGCCGAACCCCAGCATATCCTGCACGGGAAGTATTGCCAAAAAGGAATTGGAACGCCAGAGGGTTTCGATAATGCTTCTCACGGCAGGTGCGTTCACACCGCCTTCCCCCCAGTTTCCGCCTTCAAAACGGCAGTATTTAAGGGCGAATTCTCTGTCCTCTTCGGATGCGGAATACAGCCAGCCCAACAGAGTGTCGTTATCGTGAGTGCCGGTGTACGCCACCGAATTTTCGGGGTAATTATGGGGGATATGGGATGAATTATCGTTTGGCGTAAAGCCGAACTGAATTATTCGCATACCTGCGTAGCCCGTGTCTTCCAGAAGCTTGATCACGTCATCGCCGAACTCCCCAAGGTCTTCTGCGATAATGTCCGCTTCCGGCACGGATTTTTCTATACTCTCAAAAAGTGCGATCCCGGGGCCCTTTTCCCATTTTCCGTTACGGGCGGTCTCTTCCTTTCCGTCTACCGACCAGTAGGAAGCGAGTCCTCGGAAGTGGTCGATCCGCACGGTATCGTATAATTTCATGCTGGCTTTAATACGCTTGCACCACCAATCATAGCCGGTGGAAGCAAGGTAATCCCAATCATATAAAGGGTTGCCCCAAAGCTGACCGTCCTCGGAAAAATAATCGGGAGGTGCGCCTGCCACGTTGGAAAGAGAAAAATCATCGTTTACCTTAAACACCTTTCCGCCCTGCCAAACGTCTGCGGAATCGGAATAAACGTATATGGGAATATCGCCGATAATCTTTATTCCCGCTTGGTTTATCTCTTTTTTTGTTCTTGCCCATTGGTCAAAAAACATGCTCTGGCAAAAAGCATAAAAGTTCACACGATCTGTGTCGGGGGTTGCTTTTTCAAAATAAGCGTCCTCGCCCCACTCGGGAAAAGGCTTGTCATCGTGCTTTTCTTTTAAAGCAAGGAATTTGCAGTATCCCTGCACCTGCTCGTCCAAAGCAGGGTAAAAGGATCTTTTGCCCTCCTCCGTAAGCCCTGCATACGCCTTTTCCAAAAGGGATTTGGTGGTGCGGGCG
>JAGCNA010000106.1 GCA_017646185.1 Clostridia bacterium | reverse complement strand
TTTTTATCGCGTTTTTTAATCGATTTCGCTTCGCTAGCTGTAGGTTACTACAGCACGCTCGTGAAATCGATTTCTGCAGCGAATTTTCTCGTCCCTCTGCTTCAACCGGACTTTCGGATTTACAGACGTTACTTTCGGTAACATTGCAGGGCGGGCGGCTTGCGGGGTCCCAAAAAATACGGCGGCATTTTTCGGGGGTGCCAATCCATGCTCGCGAAAAAGCGTTCTGCTAAAGCGTGTTGCTGTGACGTGTATCGCAGTATTTGTTTCCGCTTAAAGACCCCGATTGGACAAACGTGAAAATAATTCTCGAAAATTTGGTTATAAAATAAACAGGTGTTTTTCCCACCTGTTTATTTACTTTATTATACCTTTGTGTTAAAATAAAGTGTACTCAGATTTTTTGGAGGTGCGTATTTTTGGAAACCTTGGAATACAGATGTCCGAACTGTAACGCTTATCTTGTGTTCGACCCGAAAAGCGGCAAAATGAAGTGCGATTATTGCTTAAGCGATTTTTCGGTGGACGATGTAAAAGAAAATAACGATACACGAGGAAAAGTACATAACGAAGGACAGGCGCACACCCACTCCGAAGAGCATTCAGGAGAAGATTATCTTTGCTATTCCTGCCCGTCCTGCGGGGGAGAGATCATCGGTGATTCCACCACCGCCGCCACGGAATGTCCTTTTTGCGAAAATCCCACTATAATAACCCAGCGTTTAAGCGGTGAATTCAAGCCGGATTACGTTATACCATTTAAGATTACCAAAAAAGAGGCGGTAAGCGCCTTGGAAAAGCTGTACGGCGGCAAAAAGCTCCTTCCCGATGCTTTTACAAAGGATAACCGTGTTAAAAAGGTAACGGGAATGTACGTGCCCTATTGGATATGCGATTGCGTTGCAAACGGCACCGTGCGTTACGATGCTACCCGTGTCCGTACCTATACTGACGGCAGATATATGGTTACCCGTACGGATATTTACAACGTAATACGGGGAGGCACCGTTGCTTTTGATAACATTCCCCAAGACGGAACCACCAAGCTGGAGGGAATTCACACCGAATCCATAGAGCCTTACGATTATTCGGAAATGATACCTTTTTCCAACGAATACCTTTCGGGATATTTTGCGGATATATACGACGTAAAATCCGGGGACGTGCTTGAGCGTGCCCACGAGAGGGTAAAGGCTTCCGTAAAAGAAAGCTTTAAAAATACGGTTATCGGATATTCCACCGTAACCGAAGGTCAAAGCAATATAAATATAACAAACGGCGATATCCATTATGCGCTTTTGCCGGTATGGATGCTTAATACCAACTGGAACGGAAAGACCTATACCTTTGCAATGAACGGTCAGACCGGAAAGGTTGTGGGCGACCTTCCCGTGGATAAAAAGAAATTCTGGAAGCGCACGGCAATGTTTTTCGGTATCTTCGCCGCCGTTGCCGCGTTAATAGCTTTGGTGCTGTGAGGTGGAGTTATGAAGAAAATAGTATGTTTTATTTGTGTTTTACTTATTTTCGCCCTTACAGCATTGCCCGTGTACGCCGCAAAGGAACGGGTAATAGATACTGCAGACCTGCTCACGGCAGAGGAAGAGCAAAAGCTTTCCCAAATGGCGCAGGCTGTGTACGATGAATACGGTGTGGATATAGTAATTCTTACCGAAAACACCTACGTTTCCGACATACAGCGCTATGCGGAAAATTATTACGATAATGGCGGCTATTCGGCGGACGGTATAATTTTTTATCTTTCCATGTATGACAGAGATTGGTATATGGCGACTTCGGGAAGCTGTATTGATACTCTTTCCTACAGCCGCTTGGGCGATATTTTCGATAGTATAAGCGGTTATCTTGCAGAGGACGATTATTACGCCGCTTTCAGCAATTTTATCCCTCTCTGTGAAGGGTATATAGAAGAAGGCCCTTCAATTTTTTCAACACCCGTTGTAAGCTATCTGCTTAAGCTTTGCCTGCTGCTGCCCGTTGCTTTCGGTATAGCTGTATTGGTTGTTTTTCTTGAAAAGAAGAAAATGAACACAGCAGTGCTTCAAAAAAATGCAAA
>JAGCNA010000009.1 GCA_017646185.1 Clostridia bacterium | reverse complement strand
TGTATACGCCGTTGTCTGCGGCAAGCTTGCCGTCGGTCATTGTGGTGCCGTCTTCATCGGGATATTTTTCCAAGCCGTCCTTAAGAAACAGACCGGAACGGGTGTAGTTCTTGCCAAGTGCTACGTTGGTATTTCCTTCTGTTTCAAGCTTGGGAACTATCTGATATTCATACGCCGCTCCGCAGTATGAGCAACGCTTTACCCTTACACCGTCGAAGTGGTAGGTAGGTGCGTATACGTCGGTCCAATCTGCCTTGGTGTGGGTATGGTTTTTATAATCCGTTTCCACTGCGTTTTTAACCTTTTTAATTTCGAAGGTGTCCAAAACCGCTTTATCGGAAGCGCGGTAGGTGGTTATACGGAACGTGTTGGTATCAACCTCCACGTTGGTAAAGGTTACCTCGTTTTGCAGATTGAATGCGATATGAGGAAGCTGATCTGCACTTAAAAGCTTATAATATTTGGAACCGGAGGGGGTACCGCCGGAAAGATACAGAATACCCGTTGGGTCTGTAACGCTTGTGGCTTTGCCTTGAGAAACGTCTGCGGTAAGACCGTTTATCATATAAGCGCGGGAGTTTACGTGCTCGTGGCCGGAAAGCACAACGTCAATATCAAGCTCCTGCATAAGGGGCGCAAATTTTTCTCTGCGTTCCTTTATTTGCTCGTTTATAAAATAATCGTTGGAGCCAAAGAAATTATAATGGGTAACAACTACCTTCCAGCCAACGTTGGGGTTGGCGGCAATAGCCTTTTGCATAAATTCCTTGTGCTCATCCCATTGCAGGCTGCAGGTGTTAATATGCATAAACAGCACGTTATTGTATGTGTACCAATAGTTACTGCCCGCGGCGCTGTTTCCATAGCTTTTGCCGTTAATTTCGGTATTGGGGTTGTTGAAATAATTTTTATAAAAATTGGTATCGTAATCGTGGTTACCTATAGTGGTTGCCATTGCAAGGGAGGAAAGCTGGGTGGGGGAAAGAAGGGCGGTATAAAGGGATGCGTTGGAGGATTCCTCTACCTGATCTCCCGCAGAAACAAGCAAGGATGTTTCGGGAAACATACTTAATGCGGTAGAAAGCGTTTTTTTCCATTTTTCCGTGTCATTTCCAAGGTTAGAGGGGCCCAGCTGCGGGTCGCCCACGAATATAAAATTAAAATGGTCTATAGGGTCGGTTTCAAAATATTTCAGCGTTGAAACGGTGTTTCCGCTTCTGAATCGATACACGTATTCCGTATCGTTTTTAAGTCCGAAAACAGTGGCGCGATGAACGATTTTTCCGTTAAATACAGACGTGCGTGTTTGCACCGAGGTGTATTCCTCCGGAAAGGTGTTGCCGTTTTTAACGGCGTAATCTACGTATCCGACGTTGCTGTTGCTATGCCAGATAAAGTTGCGCTCGGTTTCGTCAGATCCCACGTGCATGCTGGAATTTTCAAACGACATATCCGAAACGGTGTAGTTGTTGCCGGCGGCAGGAGCCGATACGTTGGATATTGTAAATGAAAACGCAGAAAGGAGCATTATCATTACGAGGATTAAGGATACCTTTTTCATATTTGTGTTTACATCCTTTCGTTTGCTGTTTTAGACAACAAATATACTATACACCAACGCATACTTATTGTCAAGGTAAAGGGGGGCGCTATAAACTGGGCATTATTGTAATTGACAAAATGCGACCCTTGTGGTAGAATGTCCGTCGGAATAAATTTCGTGCGTCCCGATAATACATTTTTAAAAGGATTGTTTCTTATGAAAGAATTTTTCGGTTTCGGTGGGTATCAACGCATACCCGAAGGTTATTTATCCTGGCAGCATTTAACGTTTGTTTCCTCTTTAATGGTAATTATGGTGCTTTGCGCCGTTTTGTTCGGCTTAAAGAACAAAAACAAAGACGAAAAGGCCAAAAACCGCGTGCTTTTAGCTGCCGCTATACTCATAGATTCGGCAGAGATATTCAAGCTTATCATAGTATGCGTGCGGTCGCAGGACCC
>JAGCNA010000105.1 GCA_017646185.1 Clostridia bacterium | reverse complement strand
CGTCACGGACATCCCGATTATAAAACCGATTCCCTTACCGAGCTTGGCAAAAAACAAGCGGAGGCTGCGGCGGAACGGCTTAAAAACTGTAATATAGAACGTGTTTTCGCATCCTCAAAGGGCAGAGCCGTTCAAACCGCGGAATACACTGCTAAGCTGTTCGGGCTTGAGGTGATACAATGCGATTTTATACGGGAGATTGGCTGGGGTAGCGCAGACGGAGAGCCTATGTTCGGCAACGGTCAGCCCTGGGTCGTTTCCGAAAAGTACATATCCGAAGGAAAAAGCATTTCGGAAAAAGACTGGCAGAATGACGAGCTTTTCAAAAATAACGTTGTTGTCGATAGTTATAAAACCGTAGCGGAGGGCTTGGACGAATGGCTGAAGCAGCTCGGATATAAAAGGGAAGGGGATTACTACCGCGTAACCGGAGAAAACGTCTGCCGAAACGTTGCGATGTTCAGCCACGCGGGCTCCTCCTCGGCGGCGCTTTCCCATATGTTTAATATTCCTTTTCCCCGGATGTGCGGAATAATAGATATCGAATGTACCTCCGTAACCGTGGTCGAGCTTTCCGGTAAAACCGGCGACCTCGTTTCACCCAAGCTCCGCATCGTAAACGATGCAAAGCATACGGAAGGCATTTGCGTCGATAATTTTTACGGAAACTGATTAAAGAAAGGAAACTGCGAAATGAGCAAGGATTACAACGTGTTTTTAAAATATCCCGAAAATATCAAAGCTTCGGATTTTGAATCCTTTGCATACAAGCAGGGCTATTTTATAAGGGTATTTCCTTCGGAAAATTATACCGCTCATTCCGGATTCCTGCCCTTTAACCTTTATTTGAATTTCATTGACCGGATTTTACCGTACGATTCTTTCGTTTCCGGCTTTGAGACGTATTTTTCCGATTACCGTTCACAGGATTATGACGGGGAGTTTAACTCCTTGGTCAACAATCCCAAATCCGTAATGTTAATGTGTATAAGCGATATGGATTCTCTTGAAGAACTGTCCGCTTTGATCTGGGCTGAATATCTGTGCGAATATTGCGGCGGCGTTCTTTACGATCCTCAGACCGATACTTTGTATTCCGATCCGTCTGTAATAGACGCGCTTATATATCGGCAAAAAGAGGAATTGATCAGATTATCTGCACAAAACGCATTGAAGCTTCATGAATTTAACGGCTGGAGATAGTCGGGTTATTTATAAGTTTGCCATCCAAGTATTGAAAAGTGTTAAAATATATCCGTATGTGCTGAAAACGACTTATAAAAGAGGTACAAATATGAAAAAAGCTTTTACGATCGTCTCTTTATCTTTTCAAGGTTTGCATACGTTTGTGTGTCTGCTGCAGATTACACTTTGCCTTATATACAAAAATACCGATAACGCTTCGATTACAGATGGTTTATTTTCTGCTATGATCTTTCTCCTTTTGCCGATAATCTTTACGCTCGTACCCTTACTTATCAGTTTTGTCTTTAACCTTATCAAAACCGTCTTGTGCTTTATAGACAAATCTCCTCGACGCATTTTGTGGCTGATCTGGATTTTTCTTTCCCCAATTCTTTATATTGCCTGTTTTTGGCCCGCCGCAGGTCTTTTTGTTACCGTAACCGGCGGAGTATGATTTCTTTTGAATTCGAGGTAAAATATGAACTACTGCGAAAAATGTTATAATCTTTGCGAAGACAGCGTTTGCGAATTTTGCGGCAATAAAAAGCTTCGAACTGTCAGTGCTGATGATTATTGTTTTCTTGCGGAAACCGAGCAGACCAACGGAGAAATGATCTGCGATATTTTTGAACAAGAAGGCATTAAACATACGGTTATCCCTACGGGAAACGGTGTGAGGTCCAATTTCGGATTGAGCCTTGAGAATTACGAGATATACGTTCAATACAAATCTCTTGATTCAGCAAAGGAAATAGTAAATTCCTTTGCAGAACAGGCGGTTTCCGTTTATAAAAACGAGCTTTTGGATAATTTTGAAAAATGGTTTGTTGCAAAGCCGAAATACGAAGAAAAATGGAAAAAGAAGCTTGGTTTAAAGGATATAAATATTATCGACTTTTCCAAATCCTGTGTTGAGGATGCAGAGCAGATAGTTGACGGCGGTATGGTTTTAAGCAGTACCGTTGGCGGTCATTATTACACAGTGTATGCGAAAAAAGCGGTAATTCTGTTCAACTCCGCATCATTTGAGATACTGTCTGTGGAAAAGGCTTAAATATCCATTTTTTTCAGTTCCGTTAATATGTTTTCCTGACGGTGTGCGTCTATAGGCGTATACCGTCCTTTTTGTCCTATTTCCAGTATTTTACCTACGTGCTTATATCCCAAAACTGCGGGAGGCAGGTGAGTGACCGTATCGTCGATATTTCGCACTACCGTAAAGTTTTCCCAGCGGTCATCGGGAATTTCTCCCCATATTACACGGGGACAGCCAAAGCCGTAACCAAATAAATTTTCTTTAAGGTCCGGACGGTTAAACCAAGCGTATTCGAAGCACAACACGGCAATTGCGGCACCGTGAGAATAGCCTACGCAGGTAATTCCTTCAATTTTTTTATTAAAAATATCCGCTTTTACCTTTTCTTCTATCTCTTTCCACACTTTTAAAAATCCTCGGTGAGCAAACCACACTGTTTTTCCCATTCGCCGATAGGGTACTGCAGGGAAATCGAAATTGGTTTTCCAATCGTTTTCACCGTCGGATTTTTCAAAATATAAATAAAGTATACCGTCTTTTATTTCCGTGGCATAATTTGCGCTTTTTCCTGTCTGAAAATAGGGAATATATAAACATCTTTTAAAAAGCTCGTAAAGTTTCATATCCATCTGCTTTCCAATGTTTTTATATTCAGTTTATGTTTAAATATATTTTTTGTTGAATTTCGGAAATATTTCTGCTATAATGTTGCAAGTTAAAATTCAGGTGGCAGATATGAGTGAAAATAAAACAAAAAAAATAACACCGGTTTCGGTGCTTCATTGTATAAAGCTTGTGGGCAGAACCGCTTTGCTTGTTTCAGCAATTTGCGTTTATATTTACAGCCGTATAAACTTTCCAGGCGAGCTGTTTGCGGGAATAGAAAACAACAAGCTGTTTTTGCTTTCCTTGTGGATAATATTTTTTGTGGAAATGCTGTTCCGCTTTTTCCCGTCACGGCTTGAAAGCCCGGGGTGCCAGAAGGTGTTTAAAAAACGGTTTGTTCCCACCGAAACTCCCAAAACAAAGCTTACGTCCTGGCGTTCCACCCTTGCGGTATTTTTGGCTTGGGTCGGATTGAACGGTGTGTTCGGCACGCTTTATTTAACCGGTGTTATTGATGCGGGTATACTTATTCTTATAAGCCTTGCATATTCGGTGTGCGATATGATATGCATACTGTTCTTCTGTCCTTTTCAGACCTGGTTTATGAAAAACCGTTGCTGTGTAACCTGCCGTATATATAATTGGGATTATGCTATGATGTTTACTCCCTTGGTATTTATCGGAAACGTTTTTGCCATAAGCCTTTTCGCCGTATCTATGATATTGGTTTTGGTATGGGAAATAACCGTGCGTGCGCATCCCGAACGGTTCTCCGAAACCACAAACGCTTGTCTTTCCTGCGCCAACTGCACGGAAAAGCTTTGTCGGCACAAAAAGCAGCTTCGTGGCTTTATAAAAAAGAACAAGGACATTTTGTTCCCCAAAAAATAACAGTTTTTTATGCACTCCTTTAAAGGCAGTGCATATTTTTTACTTTTTTGGGAAAAACTTACTGTGTACTAACAGAAAGTGAGGTAAATTCAATGTCACCCAAAGAACTTCTTTATATCGAAGATGCGCTCGGTCACGAAAAACAGATCAAAGCAACCTGCACACAGTGTGCCGAAATCATTCAGGACAAACAGCTTAAAGAATTGGTTTCCGAAATAGCAAGTAAGCACGCAAATACCTTTTCGGATCTTTACAAGCTGCTTTAAAAGGGGGAGAAAATATGCTTGATGACAGACAGTTAATGGAAAATCTTTTGCTTAATTTAAAAGGTGAATGCGATCTTTTAATGCATGGTGCGGTGGAATCCTCCACTCCTCAGGTTCATTCGGCATTTTCCAAGGCGTTTAACGATACCTTGAAAATGCAGAACGAGGTGTACGCCGCTATGGCGAACAAGGGCTGGTATCCTTCTACAAAAGCGGAACAGCAGCAGATCGATACCTTAAAGCAAAAATACAGCTCGGGATGTTAATATCGGAAGTCGGTCATACCGGCTTCTTTTTTTATAAAACTTTGCATAAGTACTTGAATTTTATGAAAAAATGTTTATTATATACTTGTAAATAAATACGGAAAGTACGAGTAGAATACAGTGCGTTAAGTATCGGCAGGATGGGAGTGAGGCCGCCGGGCGAAGGAGTTTACTCCGCGGTACTGTGTTCGCATCCGCGTTCGGCTTTTCCGTTTCCTCCCTCCTCTCATTTTGAAAAGGAGGCTTTTTTATGCCCAAAACCAAAAAAAGCACGCTGTTTTCTTTGCGTACTATGGTATGCTGTGCAATGATGATCGCTATCGCCGTTGTAATGGCACGTCTTATGTCCATCGTACCCGAGGAGTCCAGCCGTTTTTCTCTTGAAGCGGTGCCGATTTTCGTTTCCGGCATGCTGTTCGGACCCGTTGCGGGAGCAGCTGTGGGATTTCTTTCCGACCTTATCGGCTGTCTGTTTTCGCCTTTCGGTTACAATCCGCTTTTTTGTCTGCCCCCCGTTATATGCGGCCTGACAGCAGGATTGTTCAGACGATATCTTGTTAAAAAGACAAGCATTTTCCGAATCGCCGTTGCATATTTACCTTATATTCTTTTGGCTTGTATACTGTGGCAAAGCTTTGCACTTGCCTTGGTTTACGGCGGTGAAGCAAAAACTGCATATTTTCTTACAAAACTCGCCACCCGCTCCGTTCAATACGGCATAACCTACGTTATCGATGTTATCTTGGTATGGATTTTATATAAATCCAAAGTATTTACCGCCGCCAAGCTTTGGCAAACAGAAAAGGAAGCATAAAATGAATTATAACGAAGCACTTGAATATATACATTCCGTATGCTGGAAGGGAAGTGTACCCGGACTTTCCAGAATCAGCAAACTGCTGTCCCTTATCGGAAATCCCGAGCAAAAGCTTAAATACGTTCATATAGTGGGAACCAACGGAAAAGGTTCCACAGCTTCAATTATGACTTCCGTGCTCAAAACGGCAGGCTATAAAGCGGGAATGTATACCTCACCGTTTATCGTTTCCTTTAACGAACGCATACAGATAAACGGAGAAATGATTTCCGATGAATGTCTTGCTGAAATAACCGAATATATAAAACCCTTTGCGGATTCAATGGAAGACCGCCCCACGGAATTTGAATTGGTTACCGCCGTAGCCTTTGAATATTTTTACCGCTGTAAGTGCGATATCGTTGTACTTGAAGCAGGTATGGGCGGTGAATTTGACGCGACAAACGTAATTCCATCGCCCGAAGTGGCTGTTTTTACAAATATAGGACTTGATCATACCGATTATCTGGGCGATACTGTTGAGAAGATCGCTTTAACAAAATCGGGAATACTCAAAAGGGGAAGCGATTGCGTAATATATCCCTCCCACCCCAGCGCTGTAGAGGTTATAAAACAAAAGTGCGTATCTCTTGACATTCCGTATACCGTAGTTGATTTTGATTCGATCAATCCCATTTCCGCATCCATTGACGGTCAGGTATTTGATTGGGCGGAATATAAATCACTTTCCACCGGACTTTTGGGTTCCCATCAGCGCTGTAACGCCGCTACGGCTCTTACTGCGGTAAAAAAACTTGCAGAAAGAGGATTTTCTGTTACGGAAGAAAATGTCCGTAAAGGGCTTTTAAACGCCGTGTGGCAGGGCAGATTCGAGGTACTGCGTAAAGAACCGTTGTTTATCGTTGACGGCGGTCATAACCCCCAGTGTATGGAAGCATTGGCAGAGAACATACGCAGTTATTTCCCCGATACACGCTTGACCGTTCTGACCGGAGTTCTGGCAGATAAGGATTACGCCGCTATGTATGACCTTATCGCTCCTTACGTAAAGGAGTTTATTCTTGTAACTCCTCCGTCTCCCCGTGCGCTTCCCGCTAAAGAACTTGGTAAAAAGCTTTTGGTGTACGGAAAGCCTATAACCGCATGCGAAACGATCAGTGAAGGCGTGGAGAAAGCCGTTTCCGCAGCAGAATCCGAAGGAGCTGTTCTTGCTTTCGGCTCCCTTTATATGATCGGCGATATAAAACAAGCGGTAGATAATATTATATAAAATGAAATTCGGGCAATTTTTTGCCCTTTTTTCTTTTT
>JAGCNA010000104.1 GCA_017646185.1 Clostridia bacterium | reverse complement strand
TAACGTGACAGCGGCTTCCCAAACGGTTACCGTAACCGAGGTAGAGGACGTTATTTTAGGAAATATCGGCGAATACAGAAATATCGCATCCTTTATGGTTCCTATATGCAGTGTTACTGCTCCTACCGGCACCGGGAATATGGATATATTTATTATAAACAACGGTGCTGTAGGGGTAAGCCTTAACACCCAGTACGATACATATAACGGCTATCTTAATACCCATAAGGATTACGTGGGGTATCTGTTCGATGGAACCTACAAGGTTGATTCCGTTATCTTTACCGAAGGTATGAATTTTGATAACGGCGGTTGGTTTGCCAACGGGGACGTTACGGTTCAAGCCCTTGTAAACGGCACCTGGACAGACGTAAACAAGGTCAAGATTTCTCCCAAATACCCTTCCGGCAACACTCAGGCGGATTTCGGCGGGCATTTTGAAGTATATACATTTACCTTCCCTGCATTGGAGTGCGAGGGTATACGTATTATCGGTACGGCAGGAGGCGCCGCAGGATTTATTTCTGTTTCCGAGCTTGAGGTTATGGGTAACGAAATCGTTGCGGATGAGAATCTGAATTAAGAGGTGTGGAAATGAAGCTTAAACGGATATCTATTTTACTTATATTTGTTATTGTCATTTCCTGCTTCAGCGGATGTTCCGCCGCCACCGAAACGGACGCACGGGCCGTTACAACGGAATTTTTAGACCTTCTTATCAAAAAAGATTATTCCGCCGCATACGAATATTTCAGCGGTGTGGACAAAGAATCCTTTTACGAGTTTTGCGGCCGTATGAGCGCAGAGCTTGAAGGGGTAGAAGAGTTTTCGTTAAAGCAGACAAAATGGTCCCGTACCACTCAAAACGGCGTATCCTACTATTCTTATACCTTTGAAATGTTAACGGATAAGGATAAAAGCTACGTGGTGGAAACGGTGTATCTTGCAGAGGACGATTCCTTTTATACATTTAATATAACAGGTCAGACCGCACTGTCTTCTACAGAGATAATGCCTTTTAAGCTTATAACTACCGCCTTGTCTTTGGCGTCAATCGGTTTTTGTGTCTGGATGGTAATAGACTGCGCAAGACGCAGAGTGCGTAAAAAAGCGCTGTGGATAATCCTTATCCTTTGCGGATTTGCCTTTACCGTTACGTTCGGTTATAATTTCGGCATTAATTTTTCCTTAATGCTTGCTTTGCCCTTGTGGCAGGTAACATCGGACAGTCTGTGTACCTCCATAAAAGCTTCCGTTCCCCTTGGTGCAATAATTTATTGTATATTGCGTAATAAAATTACGGTGCCCACGTTGTTCCACGAAGCACAGTTTACGGATATAACAGAAAATAACGTGTAGAAAAACAGCCCCCGAAGCATTTACTTCGGGGGTATTTGAGTTATGCGAGGTTTAACGTTGTGAAGTATTATTCTCTGTTTTCGGTACGAAACTTGTTTCGCCGGAAATATAACCGGATATATAATCGGCGTCTACGGTATGGTAAATCACAAGCAGGCTGTCTATGCCGATCACCTCTGTGCCTTCGGGTACTATAACGCATTTGATCTTGTTTGCGCTGTGGTAGAAATAATCAAAGGCTTGAAGTCGCAAAGCTACCGCATCGTCGCTGCTTGCGGGAACGGTGTTAACAACTTCAACAGCCGCATCGTATGCGTTTTGGGAAGTGTAGCCCGCGTTTTTGAGGATATCGGATATTCTGTTATATTCGGCTTCGTTTATCAGAGGTTCAAGTACGTATATGCCATCCTGCTCGTGAGGATCGTAGAAGGAAATGAATCTATCTATATCTCTTTCCTCGGTTTCGATTTCTTTTAAGGTGTCTTTTATTTTATTAAAGCTTTCGTTTGTTATCAGCACCGGCACGTTAAGGGAAGCAAGTGTGTTAAAATCCTTCATCTCCACCTTGGTGACCTTGTCACCATCGGGAGAGAACTCGGGGATTACCACGGTTACTTGGGTTTCAGCGGAGTAATCAATAATAATATCGGTTACGGTGCAGGTTCCGTCTCCGTTGCTCTTATAAGTTACAACGTAAGGCGCATCCGCAAAAACAGTCTTGTTTATATCCGTATATGTGGTTCCGCTGGCATCGGTAGCGCAGGCAACCAGCATCACCGCGCAGAACAGATATGCAAGTACAG
>JAGCNA010000103.1 GCA_017646185.1 Clostridia bacterium | reverse complement strand
ATGGAGTTTTCCGAAACGGACAGCCTTGAAAAAGCTATGCCCGAACTTGACGTACTGTATATGACCCGTGTTCAGCAGGAGCGTTTTGCAGACCGTGAGCAGTATGAGCGCCTTAAGGACGTGTATATTCTGGATACCGAAAAGCTGAAAAGCGCAAAAGAAGATATGATAATTCTTCACCCTCTGCCCAGAGTAAACGAAATTTCCGTAGGCGTGGACGGAGACAAGCGTGCCTGCTACTTTAAGCAGGTAATGTGGGGCAAATATATGCGTATGGCGCTTATAAAGCTGCTTCTTTCCGGTGAGCACCAAGGTGCAGACCTGCTGGAAGGCGTGTCTGTTACCCAAAAAACCTGCCCCAACGGACGTTGTATATCCCACACCGAGCAGGAGCTGCCCGTATACTCCAAGAACGGACGCTGTGTATGGTGTGACGAGGAGCTGAACTGAAATGCAGGGAGCATATTTTACTTTTGATAAAACCTTAAAAATATTTGCCGAAGGATTCACCCCCGTTTACAGAGAAAACGGGGACTTTTGGCGTTTGCACCTTGATTACGGCAAGGCAGGATACCCCCGTGAGCTTGGGGTATATTCCCACCAGCAGAACACACCCGAAACCGTAAAAACCGAAGACGGTCTGCGCATTATATACGATTCCGTTAAAGCGGAGGACGGCTCCGTACACGATATAAAGCTTACTCTTGAAGTAAAAAATGCTGACGGTATGCTGTCTTTTTCCGCTACTATGGAAAACCGTTCGGATGTGAGATTAAACGAACTGCAGGACCCGTTTTTGGATTACGTTTCCCTTAACGGAGAGTTAAAGGATGATGTTTTGTATCTTCCCAACGGGCTGGGCAGACGTATTCCCAACCCTCACCGCTACGTTGGTTTTTGCCACACCGAGTATATGGGGGCGGATTACAAAAATATAAAAGCCCTTTTTGAATACCCTGCCGCACTTTCTATGCCTTGGCTTGTAATGGAAAGCGGAAATAAATCCCTTTATATGGGATGCCACAGCAAGGTGTGCCGTTGGGCGACCTTTACTCTGTATACCGAGCCCAGAGAGCAAGCGCATACCCCCTATATGTGTGCCTGCATATCCTCTTACCCTGTTGTAAACCCCGGCGAAACGGTTTCCTACGGTGATTTTACCCTTGCCGTATGCGACGGAGACTGGAGAAAGGGTGCGGATATTTACAAAGAAAGCGCAAAAAAATACCTGAAGCCCGTAACCAGAAGCGAAAGCGTGAAAAAGCTTAACGGCTGGCAAAGAATTATTATGAAGCACCAGCACGGCGAGCTTTTCCACCGCTATGAGGACCTGCCCCGCGTGTTTAAGGAGGGGCAAAAATACGGTATTGATATGATACTCCTTTTCGCCTGGTGGCAGGAGGGTATGGATAACGGATACCCCAATTATAGACCTGACGAAATGCTGGGCGGCGAGGAAGAACTGCGCAAGGCAATAAAAGAAATTAACGATATGGGCGGCAGAGTGGTGCTGTACGCCAACGGACATATTATTGACGTAGCCACCGATTACTACAAAACCGAAGGCTACAAATACACCATGAAGGATTTTGAAAGGAACGAATACCGTGAATTTTATATGTTTACGGATAACGGCACCCTGCTTTCCCACGGGCACAAATGCTTTGTAAACGCCTGCCACGGCACCGAGCAGTGGCGTGAAAAGCTGTATGAACTGGAAAAGCGCCATCTTGACCTTGGGTCAAACGGCACTTTCTTTGATCAGCTTTGCTGTGCTTTTCGTCTGTGCTTTGATAAAACCCATTCCCACGGCAACCGCATTGACCTTGACGGCGAGCTGCGCACGGAAACCGTAACGGAAATGCGGAAAATGGTGGATGGCGAAACCCACATCTTCGGCACCGAAGGGGTTATGGACAGAGTAAGCGTGCAGGTGGATTTTGTTCACGGTTGCGGCGTGGGTATGACCTATACGCCCGATGCGTACCCTTACATATTCCGCTATATTTTCCCCGATATCCCCGTAACAAACCGTTATCTGCACGATGAGGTTTCGGGCTGGGAAAAGCATCTTAACTATGCTTTCGTGTTCGGTCTGCTTTTCGATATCGGTCTTTACCGCTGCAGAGCAAAGACTATTGAAGTCTGCCATAATTATGCGGAGCAGGTAAAGAAGATTATCGACCTGCGTGAGCCTTACAGAGCGTTCTTTACCGACGGTAAGTTCGACCTGCCGGACCAAACCTTCCCCGCAGGTGTCTGGGCGGCAAAATATACGCTGGACGGCAAAAGCATTCTCACCCTGTGGAACGACTCGGCGGATACGGTAGCCGTAAACGGCACGGAAGTAAAACCGAGAGATATTAAGATAATAGAACTATGAACGAGGAACTAGGAACTATGAACTATGGTTGCTTTTTGCACAGCCGTGCAAAAAGCTTCCGAAGTTTCTCGTTCATCGTTTATCGTTCATCGTTAAAAAAATCCTTGCTTAAAGGAGGGTTCTCATAAGGATGTTGGATTCCTCCTTGTAGGGGTCGACGTCCTCGGCGACCCGTTAAGGCAAAAAATGAACCGCAGAAAGCAAATAATAATCCCCCGACAGATTAAAGTCTGTCGGGGTTATTTTTATAATTCGTATCGCAAAGCTCTCCATTCATTCCAAAAAGCAACATAGCCATTTCGGTCAAATTCATCTTCGGGTATTATTTTATCTTCTGCGCTATTATAAAAGGATTCTATCAAATCTGCAAAAGAAAAAACGGTTTTCCTATATTCGTCAATAGGAATAACGGTTCTTTTCCCTGTTTCTGTAATTAAAATAACATCATCATTTTCATGGAGAACCGACCAATCAACTCCGTTGGGGCATCCGCATATATCGACCTTGGAAAGAGTTTCGTTGGCTATCATAAAAAAACCGCAACAAGGAAGCATTTGATTACTTTCGTAGATTTTATGGTTTTCTTTAATGGATTTCAGCAAGTATAATGCAGTTGAGCTTACAGTTGCATTATCATATTTCAAGACCTCATCTCCTATAACGGCAATTGCATCACCGTGCAGACATAAATCTTCTGCTTGCTTTACTTCGTCCATCCAATGTAGATTGGAAACCTCTATAGAAAACATATATAACCTCCTTTTATCACACCAGTTTCGCATTTGTATTACAAATGCATCGGGCAAAGCCCATATCCCCTTTGTAGGGCGGGGGTTTACTCCCGCCGCCTTTTTCGATTCAAGGCATTCATTACGGCGGGAGCAAGCCCCCGCCCTACGATGTAATCCCATTATATCACAAATCGGCAGAGAAAACAAGTTCTCTGCCGAATTTTGTCCGTGTGTCCGTAGGGGAGGCGTTTCGCCTCCCGTTTTATCGTTGAAAATCTGATGTTCGCGGGAGGGGAGACCCCTCCCCTACAATTTGGTTATTCAAACATCCTTATGAGAAGGAGCCTTTCTCTCTGAAGTTTTCGCCATACTCCTTATTGCAAAAACGCTTGAATGTCGATACAAATTGAGAGCATACGCTATTGGCTCTTTCAACATTTGTAGGGACAGGCGTCCTCGACTGTCCGTTATCGGTCTTATTTTTATTTTCTGAAAAGAAGCTCTTTGGCGTTTTGTGTTGTTGTATGGATCAGCTCCTGGGTCTCCACGCCTCTTATCTCGGCAAGCTTCCCTGCCGTATGGATCATAAGGGCAGAATTGTTTGTTCTTCCCCTCATTGGCACGGGGGCAAGATAGGGCGCATCGGTTTCTATCAAAAGGCGCTCCTTTGACACTACCTTTGCCGCTTCTTGAAGATTTACTGCATTTTTAAAGGTCACCGATCCTGAAAAGGATATATAAAATCCAATTCTTTCAAGCTCCCTTGCCATTTCGGCAGATCCCGAAAAGCTATGCATTATGCCGTTTCTCACCTTGACCCTTCGCAGCATATCCATTGTTGCACCGTGTGCTTCCCTGTCGTGTATAACAACGGGTACGTCAAGATCCCTTGCAAGTATGAGCTGTGCCTCGAAGACCTTTTTTTGATCCTCGGGAGTTGAAAAATCGTAGTGAAAATCGAGTCCTATCTCTCCAAGGGCAAGTACCTTTTCCTCACTTTTGATCATTGCCTCAAGCTCCGCCATTGCTTTATCAAGCTCTGCGACAAATCTTCCGCTTTCATGGGGATGTATTCCTGCCGTGGCATAAATTCTTCCATACCTTTTGGCAAGAGCGATCGATGAGCGCGAGTCCTCAATAT
>JAGCNA010000102.1 GCA_017646185.1 Clostridia bacterium | reverse complement strand
TGCATAACCAAACAGAAAATCCATAAATTTGTGTCCTATTCCCTTTCCGCGGGTTTCGGGAAGAACATACAGATCATCAAGATAAAATACTGCACGGTCCTTAAGCACGGGATCGTCTTTTTTTATTACTATATAACAAATTGCATAGCCGTAAAGAACTCTGTTTTCCTCTGCAACGAATATATGTGTATCCGTAACTGAAAGCATATTTACTATATATTCTGCGGTATATTTCGCCCCCGAAGACCGAAATATATCTTCCCTTCCCTTTGCGTGAAGTGATAAAATTGCCTTTAAGGATTCAGCTATAAACGCCGAGTCATCTTTAACAGCTTTTCTGAACAGCATATTAATAACCTCTTTTCGATCAGCTATTATAACACACAAAAAAGCTATTGACAACCCATAAAAAAGAAGATAGAATAAACTAACCAATCAAAGGAGTAATATTTTATGATTATTAATAAAATACCCAGAGCAGAGCATCCGGATCCCATGTGCATAAGAGACAGCTGGCACAATCTTAACGGTGTTTGGGAATGTGCAATAGATAATGAAAAAACGCTTGATAAAGACAGCGTTTTCCCTCTTAAAATAAACGTACCTTTTGCTCCCGAAAGCAAACTTTCCGGCATTGAAAATACTGATTTTATAAAGAGAATATGGTACCGCAGAACACTGAACGTAAGTACCGCTCACAACATGCGCGCTCTCCTTCATTTCGGTGCATGCGATTACGAAACCACGGTCTGGATAAACGATACACAGCTTGAAAAGCACTACGGCGGACAATCTTCTTTTACATACGATATAACAGAATATCTTAACAACGGTAAAAACGTTATTACCGTCTGTGCAGACGATGATACCTGCTCAAGGCTGCAGCCCAGCGGAAAGCAATCTATGAAGCCCGAATCCCACGGCTGTTATTATACCCGTACTACGGGTATCTGGCAGACGGTATGGATGGAATTCGTTCCCGAAAAATATCTTCATTCCTTTAAATTTTATCCCGATGCGGAAAACGGAACTGTTCGTGTTGAAGTTGTTGCCGATGACGAGGTTGAGGTTCAGCTTTATTGGAACGGTAAGCTATGCGGTTACGGCAAAGGAAAAGATTCTTTCGTAATCAAATTAACCGAAATACATTTCTGGGAGATCGGCAAAGGCGGAGTTTACTACGCCACCATAAGATGCGGAAAAGACAGAGTGCTTTCTTATATCGGGCTCCGCAGTACCGAATTCAAAAACGGAAAATATCTGTTTAACGGTGAAAGTGTTTTCCAGCGTCTTGTGCTTGATCAAGGCTTTTATCCCGACGGAATATACACCGCTCCCACAAAGAAAGCCCTTGAAAACGATATTCTTATATCCAAAAAGTGCGGATTTAACGGAGCAAGATTGCACCAGAAGGTGTTTGAACCCCAATTCCTCTATATCTGCGATATGCAGGGCTATATAGTTTGGGGCGAGTATCCCAGCTGGGGTATAAGTGTTGCAGATGATGAGGCAAAGAACAATCTGCTTGATGAATGGAAACAAATTGTAGACAGAGATTTCAACCATCCTTCAATCATCGGTTGGTGTCCTCTGAACGAAACTATGTATGATCCGATGAACGATCAAAACGCCGGTGAAAAGCAGGGCGAAAATACCAAGGAGATTTATCGTTTTACCAAGGAATATGACCCTACACGTCCCTGCATCGATGCAAGCGGCGGTATCCATTACGAAACCGATTGCTACGATCTCCACGATTACGAGCAGGATACCAAGGTATATTCGGAAAGATACGATGCTTTTGCGGATGGCGCTCCTCTTTATGACTTTTATACCGGAAGACAGAATTATAACGGTACACTTCCCGTATTTATGAGTGAATACGGCGGTACTGCCGTCAATCCCGAAGAGGGTGCATGGGGATACGGAAACTGCGCTAAATCTGCAGAAGATCTTGTTGAACGTTTCACTTCCCTTGCCGACGTACTGCTTCGTAACAAGCGTATATGCGGACTTTGCTATACCCAGCTTTATGATATTGAGCAGGAAAGAAACGGGCTCTTTACCTATGACAGACAGCCTAAAGCAGATCCCGAATTGTTTAAAAAAGCTCTTGATAAAAAAGCAGCGATTGAAGAATAATATCACCCCGACAAATGTCACCCCCAGAAGTCTGTAACTCCTCGGGGACCCCGACAAAAATATACACCGCAGTTAATTTACTGCGGTGTAATTTTTTTATTGGGGTGGTTTGTGTTATTTAGTTGTTCTGCGCCATAAGGTCTTTTATAGCTTCATCAATTCTGTGAGCAACCTTAACAAAATCATCTGCGGTAAAGCCGCGGGTTGTTTCGGGTGCAGTACCGATACGGATACCGCTGGTTTCGTAAGCGGAACGCTTTTCACCGGGTACGCAGTTACGGTTAAGAATTATACCACGTCTTTCCAGCTCGTTCTGAACAGCAAGACCGGATACGTTATTGGGAGTAAGGTCAACGAGGAACAAATGGTTGTCCGTACCGCCGGTAACAACCTTGTAACCCATCTTAATGAATTCGTCACACATTACCTTGCAGTTTGCAACTACGTTTTCAATATAAGTTTTGTATTCGGGTTTAAGACATTCAACAGCGCTTACTGCCTTACCTGCGATAACGTGCTGCAAGGGACCGCCCTGAGTACCGGGGAATGCGGCACTGTCAATCTTCTTGGCATATTCCTTCTTGGCAAAGGTAAGACCGCCGCGTGCTCCGCGGAGAGTCTTATGAGTTGTAAGAGTTACAACATCACAAACGCCGAAAGGTGTGGGATGAACGCCTGCAACAACAAGACCTGCGATATGAGCGATATCTGCCATAAAGAACACGGTGTTGCCGGTTTCTGCGGTATATTCATCTATAATGCTTCTGATACGGGCAAAATCAATAATACGGGAATAGGAGCTTGCGCCTGCAACAACCAGCTTGGGATTATGCTCACGAAGCTTTGCGGCAATATCCTCGTACTGAATAAAGCCTTCTTCATCAACCTCGTAATGAACGAAGTTGTAAAGCTTACCGCTGTTATTTACGGGAGAACCGTGGGTAAGATGTCCGCCGTTGGCAAGAGACATACTGAGAACGGTATCACCTTTGGTAAGGAATGCGGTATATGCTGTAAAGTTAGCCTGAGAACCGCTGTGGGGCTGCACGTTTACATGGTAAGTTTCGGAAACGCCGAAAACTTCAAGCCACTTTTCACGGCAGAAAAGCTCCATTTCATCAACAACGGAACAGCCGCTGTAGTAACGCTTGCCAACCATACCTTCGGAATATTTGTTGGTGAGACAGCTTCCGGTAGCCGCCATAACTGCGGCACTGGTAAAGTTCTCGCTGGCAATAAGACAAACGTTATTACGCTGACGCTCAAGCTCTTTATTGATAATTGCAGCAACTTCGGGAGAAGAAGCGGCAACGGTTTCTGTTACACTTGAAAGATAATTGAGATCGGTTTTGCTGTACATTTTATCCTCCGTGGAAAAAGCGAGAATTAGTTACTATCGGGAGAAACGCTGTAGTTGGGCGCTTCTTTGGTTATATAAATATCGTGAGGATGGGATTCCTTAAGACCTGCACCGGTAATTCTTACGAAACGGGTCTTTGTCTTAAGCTCTTCGATAGTTGCGGTACCGCAGTATCCCATACCGGAACGAAGACCGCCCATAAGCTGGAATACGGTATCTGCAAGATAACCCTTATAAGCAACTCTTCCCTCTACTCCTTCGGGAACCAGCTTTTTATTGTTTGCCTGGAAGTATCTGTCCTTACTGCCGTTATTCATAGCGGAAAGAGAGCCCATTCCGCGGTATGTTTTGAACTGTCTGCCCTGATAAATTTCGGTTTCACCGGGAGCCTCTTCGCAACCTGCAACAAGAGAACCTACCATGATTACGTTTGCGCCTGCCGCAATACCCTTAACGATATCGCCGGAGTACTTAACACCACCGTCGCCGATAATGGGAACACCGTATTTGGACGCTACCTGATAACAATCGTAAATAGCGGAAACCTGAGGAACACCGATACCGGAAACTACACGGGTAGTACAGATAGAACCGGGACCGATACCTACCTTAACGCAGTCAGCGCCTGCCTGAATAAGAGCTTCGGTAGCTTCGCCGGTAGCAACGTTACCTGCGATAAGCTGACAATCGGGGAACGCTTCCTTTACCTTGCGGCAAGCCTCTATAATACCTTTGGAATGACCGTGAGCAGAATCCAGAACAAGAACGTCTGCGCCCACATCAAGCAAAGCCTTTGCACGTTCAAGAACGTCCTTGGTTGCGCCGATAGCTGCAGCACAGATAAGTCTGCCCTGTGCATCTTTTGCTGCGTTGGGATATTTTAACGCTTTTTCAATATCTTTAATAGTGATAAGACCCTTGAGGTTGCCTTCATCATCAACGAGAGGAAGCTTTTCGATCTTATTTCTGCGAAGGATTTCCTGTGCTTCTGCAAGAGAAGTGCCTTCCTTTGCGGTAACAAGGTTGTCCTTTGTCATTACTTCTTCGATACGGATATCGAAATTATCAAGGAAGCGAATATCACGGTTTGTAAGAATACCGATAAGCTTGCCGTTTTCACAAATGGGAACACCGGAAATACGATACTTGCCCATAAGCGCATTTGCATCGTAAACGTAATGATCCTTGGAAAGGAAGAAAGGCTCGTTAATAACGCCGTTTTCACTTCTCTTTACTCGGTCAACCATATCAGCCTGCTGCTGAATGCTCATGTTTTTGTGAATAACACCGATACCGCCTTCGCGAGCAATAGCTATAGACATACGAGTGTCGGTTACCGTATCCATAGCTGCGGTCATAAGAGGAATGTTGAGGGTTATTTTCTTGGTGAG
>JAGCNA010000101.1 GCA_017646185.1 Clostridia bacterium | reverse complement strand
GAAAAGATAACAAAAAGGCGGGAAATTGCCATCATCGCCATGGAAATGAGGGTGAAATACTGGATAAACGCCACTATTTTGCCCGGCTCCGTAAGGTCGGAATTAACACGGATCGCCCCTGCAAACACCACCGCCGTAAGACCTAAGTTCATAAAAAAGTTCATTACGGGGTTTGCCGCCGCCATGGTGATATTTGCTTTTTTCTCTTTGGCGGCAAGGGTGCGGTTGGCGGTATCGTAACGGTCGGATTCATACTGTTTGCGGGAAAGAGCCTTTATTACCCGTATTCCCTGAGCGTCCTCGCGTACTACTTTAACCATTCCGTCCACCGCTTTTTGGGTTTCTCGGAACAAGGGAAGTCCCTTTACGGAAATTCCGTACACCGCAAGAAAGATAAAGGGTAAAACGCAAGCCATTACACCCGTAAGCACGGGGTCAAGGGTAGCGGTTATTACAAGTCCGCCGATAAGCATTATTGGTGCGCGTATGCCCATACGCTGTACCACGTTCATAAAGTGGTGGATATTGTAGGTATCGGTAGTAAGACGGCTTTCAAGGGACGCAACGGTGTAATGGTCTGTCTGTGCGGGAGAGAGTGCCATCGTGCGCTTGAAAAGGTCGCTGCGTATCTCCCCTGCCACGGTTTTGGAAACCTTTGCCGCCATTCTGTTTGCGGTTATATTTCCAACCACGGCAACGGCGGCGCAAAACATCATAAGCACCGACCACAAAACGATACGGTTTATAACCGCGTTTGTGTTTACGTCCGTCTGCCCTTCAAGAGGACGGATGATATAGTCGATAATATAGCTTAATATATAAGGCAGAGCCAGCTCCGCCATAGTGGCAAGTATCTTTACCGTATAAGAAACGGTCATAGATGCGCCGTAAGGCTTAAGGTATGCAAGTATCTTTTTCAAAGCCGTTCTCCCTCCCCTGCGGTTTCGGAAAGTTCACCGTAATCCGCCGCTTTTTTTGCTATTTTTTCAAGCACCGACATAAAGGCGGTCATCTCCTCTTCGGAAATATCTTCGGTTATATATTCGTTCCAATCCTTTAAAACACTGCGGATGGCAGGAAGTGCCTCACGGGCTTTTTCCGTGGGGTATACAAGTAAAACCCGTTTATCCGCTTCGCTTTGTATTCTTTCCACGTATCCGTGCTGTTCGAGATAAGAAAGGGCACGGGTTACGTTGCTTTTGTTTATATATACCATTTTGCAAAGACGCTCCTGCGTAACACCGGGATTTCTGCAAAGGGTGAGTATATATGGAATATGGCAGGCGCCAAGCTCTGTCCCCTCCAACCGCTGTGAACGGTACATAGAACAGCAACGGCTTACCATATTTATATAACGCATTGTAGAAGCCATAAGCACACCTCTTTTTAAAATTAGTTGCGTGCGCAACCATTTGCAGAAAGTATAACATAATTGTAAAAGAATGTCAACAAAATATCTCGGAACCAAAGCGATGGCTAAATGACACAAAACGCAAAAAAGAAATCCGCTTTAGCGGATTTTATACATATCAAGAAAACAAAAATGCGAGAGATAAACTAAGATCTCTCGCATTCTGATTACAGTATATAAATATTTGCGTTTTTACAGTCTGAGTTATTTGGGAAAGCTAATTAATAGTTAACTTTCTTTTCTGCAAAGTATGCCTGAGGATGTGCACATACGGGGCATACGTTGGGAGCCTTCTTGCCGATAACTACGTGGCCGCAGTTAAGGCATTCCCAGATGGTATCGCCTTCCTTGCTGAATACAAGACCTTCCTTGCAGTTCTTGAGAAGCTTTCTGTATCTTTCTTCGTGCTCTTTTTCGATAGCTGCTACGCCTTCAAAAAGTCTTGCGATAGCTTCGAAGCCTTCTTCGCGAGCTTCCTTTGCGAAGGTATCGTACATATCGGTCCATTCATAGTTTTCGCCTTCTGCAGCTGCTTCAAGGTTTGCTTCGGTGTTGCCGATACCGCCGAGAAGCTTGAACCACATTTTTGCGTGTTCTTTTTCGTTGTTTGCGGTTTCTTCAAAAATATTTGCGATCTGAACGTAACCCTCTTTACGTGCTACGGATGCAAAATAGGTATATTTGTTTCTTGCCTGAGATTCGCCTGCGAAAGCGGTCATAAGATTCTGTTCGGTTTTGGTTCCTTTAATGTTCATTGTGTTTCTCCTTAAATTTTAAACTGTATATTTTTTTATTTTTTTACATTCTTCACATTCCCTGCGCACCGTTAGTTCGTAGGAAATACATTCCCCCAAAGCGCTTTCCAAAGCGTTGGATATATGCTCCGGCAGGTCGCTTACGTCACCGCAAGCGGGACATACTGCGTGGCCGTGGGGTGTTAAGGTTTTATCAAATCTGTCTGCCGCGAAGGGAACTGCGATCCTGCGGATAAGCCCTTCCTCTGCCAGCTTGCCTAAATTGCGGTAGATTGTGCCAAGAGATACGTGAGGTATATCCTCTTTTACTCTTGCGCATATCATATCCGCATCCGGATGGCAACAGCTTTCACGCACGGCGGAAAGTATTGCTTCTCTTTGCCTTGACATTTGCGCCTCCTTTCAAAAGTAGGAATGATTACTGTTATTAGTATACCATATTTTTCCAAAATGTCAATAGGAAAAACACAAAAAATTTGAAAAATTTCTTTACACCGTTAAAGCTTTGTTTTTAAGGCGCAGGTTATCGGCGATCATGGCGATAAATTCCGAATTCGTGGGCTTGCCTCTGGAATTTTGAACCGTGTATCCGAAGAAGGAGTTAAGCACCTCAAGGTCGCCTCTGTCCCAAGCCACCTCAATGGCGTGGCGGATAGCTCTTTCCACGCGGGATGAGGTGGTGCCGTATTTCTTTGCCACCGAGGGATAAAGCACCTTTGTTACGGAATTGATTATATCGTTATCGTTTATCGTCATTATTATTGCCGTGCGGAGATACTGGTATCCTTTAATATGTGCAGGAACGCCGATTTGATGTATGATTTTGGTAACTTGCGCTTCCAGATCGTTTTCATCGTTTTCTCTGCGTACACGAAGACGGCGGGATTTATCCGAAAGCCGCACCACACGCTCTGCCAGAGTGGTGTAATCCGGCGGCTTGATCATACAATAAGAAGCCCCCGCTTCACAGCACTCCTCAAAAAGCTCCTCCGAATTAAATGCGGACATCATTATAAACGCAGGGGCATTATCCCCCAGCTGCTTGCGGCATTCCTTTATAAGTCCTGCGCCGTCCAGCATACCCAGATATAATTCGCTTATGACTACGTTTGGCTTGCTTCTGCAAATTCGGGTAAACGCCTCCCTTCCGTCCGATGCCTCCCCTACTATTTCCACGCCTCTGGGACGGAGGTGCTGTACGCATTGCGCGCGAAACTCCGCCGAACCGTCCGCTATAAATACTCTTGCTCTTGTCTGACCTTTTTCCATTGCCGTTACATCCTTTCGTAAAATGCATTATGTTTTCCGTTTGGCAGAATTATAGCACATTTGGCAATTTTTGGCAATACTATTTTGCCAATTTTTTCATATTTTTGCCAACTTTTTACGACATTTGCCAACATTACTCCTCTTTTTGCGACAAAAACCACAGTTTAATTATGTAAAACTATTGACAAAATAGCGGACGGCGGGTATGATTTGATTGAAAGACGTGCCGGAGGCGAGCAAAAAATGGCAGAAAAAACACTTTTGATAACCGGTTTTGACCCCTTTGGGGGAGAAAAAATAAACCCTTCCTACGAAGCGGTTAAGCTGCTTCCCGAAAGGGTTGGTAAATATAACATTGTAAAACTGTGCGTGCCCACCTCCTTTGAAAAGGCAAGCGGTACTGTGATATCCAAAGCCGAGGAATGCGAGCCTGATGTGATAATTTGTGTCGGTCAGGCGGGGGGCAGAAAGGGCGTTACCCCCGAAGTGATAGGAATAAACCTGCGGGACGCCCGTATTCCCGATAATGACGGAGCTATGCCCCGAGGAGTGCCCGTTGTGCCTGACGGTCCCGCCGCATATTTTTCCACCCTGCCCGTGGACGATATTGTGGAAAGTGTAAGCAAAGCGGGGGTGCCCTCTTTTAAATCCTATTCCGCAGGGGCGTTTGTGTGCAACGATCTGCTTTATTCCCTGCTCCACCGCTTTGACGGCACGGAAAAGAAAATAGGCTTTATCCACGTTCCGTACCTGCCCCGGCAGGCGGGAGATAAGCATCCCTCCCTCACCCTGGAGCAAATTACAACCGCCCTGACAGCGGCAATAGAGGCTATATAAATACCACCCCAAGAAGACTTTAATGCTTCTTGGGGTGATTTGTTATTGCGCGCCCAGCATATTTTCTATAAATATTCCGTAGCCTTTGGTGTGGTCGTTTACGAGAACGTGAGTCACCGCGACGGCAAGTCTGCCGTTCTGGATTATGGGCGAGCCCGACATTCCCTGCACTATGCCCCCTGTGGCGTTGAGAAGGTCGGGATCTGTAACACGGATAAGAAAGTTCTTGGTTTCCCCCGAATCTTTATATACCTTTACTATTT
>JAGCNA010000100.1 GCA_017646185.1 Clostridia bacterium | reverse complement strand
GTTTGCGCACTGCTCAGACCTACCGAAGTTGAAGGCGAATACTCCGTAGTAGCTGTTAAGGCTGCAGACGGCGATTATGAATTCGCATTTGAAGGCGTAGAAGAAGGCGATATCGCTCTTGCCGTTCACGGTGACGATACCGTTGCAAACTCCACCGCAAACAGAGACGCTCTTGCAGGTCTCGTTGAAGGCGACATCGTAACCTTCGCAGGTTATAATTTCGCAGAAGAAACCTTCGAAACCGGCGCAGTTGTATACTATGCTGTTCCTACCGAAACTCCCGACGAACCCTCCGAAGAACCCTCTGAAGAACCTTCCGAAGAGCCTTCCGAAGAAGAGTCCGTTCCCGCAGAAGACGATAAGTCCGAAGACGCTTCCGTTCCCGCAACCGACGATAAGGCTGACGAAGAAGGCGGCAACACCGGTCTCATCATCGGTATCGTAGCAGGCGTAGTTGCTATCGCAGTTATCGTAGTTGTAGTTATCGTTGTTAAGAAAAAGAAATAATAGATAAATACTGAACAAAAAGTCCGTTTTACGGACTTTTTTGTTCAAAGCAGGTGTTTAAATGTATGACGTTATAATTATCGGCGGCGGCGTTATCGGCTGCGCCGCAGCTTACGAGCTTACAAAATATAATCTTCGTGTGGCGCTGTTTGAAAAAGAAAACGATATCGCTACCGGCACCACAAAAGCAAATTCCGCAATAATCCACGCAGGGTACGATCCCGTTCCCGGCTCTCTCACCGCCCGTCTTAACGTGCGCGGTAACGAGCTTGCCCATGAAATATGCAAAAAGCTGGACGTTCCCTTTAAGGAAACCGGCTCTGTTGTTTGCGCTTTCGGGGAAGAGGACGACCAAACCGTAAAGGAGCTGTACCACCGCGGTGTTCAGAACGGCGTTCCCGGACTCCGTATTTTGAACAAGGAGGAGCTCCGTGCCCTTGAGCCCAATATATCCGATGAGGCTACCTCTGCCCTTTACGCTCCCACGGCAGGCGTTATTTCCCCTTGGGAATACGCTCTCGCTTTTGCGGAAACCGCAGTGGTAAACGGTCTGGAGCTTCACCTTTCCGAAAAGGTTACGGATATTAAAGAAAACACCGTTGTTACGGAAAAGGGCGAATATGGGGCAAAATATATCGTTGCCGCCGCAGGCGTAAACTGCGCCGAGGTGGAAGGATATGTAAAAGAGCCCGATTACGTTCTGAAGGCAAACAAAGGAGAATACTTCCTGCTGGATAAAAGCGCTTTCGGTATTGTAAACACGGTTGTGTTCCAGTGCCCCAATAAAAACGGCAAGGGTGTGCTTATCTCTCCCACCGTTCACGGAAATATAATCGTGGGCCCCAATGCAGAGGCTGCTACGGATAAAACCGACGTATCCACCACGGCGCAGGGACTGGATTTTGTTCGCAACGCCGCTTACAAGAGCGTGCCTTCTCTTAATCTTTCAACCAATATCCGAAATTTCGCAGGAATGCGTGCAAACACAAACAACGAAGATTTTATCATACGTTTTGTTTCCCCCTGCTTCCTTTCTCTTGCGGGAATAAAATCCCCCGGTCTTGCCTCCGCCCCTGCTATCGCAGAGTATGTGTGCGAACTGCTTTCCGAAGCGGGACTTAAAACCGATAAAAAAGAGTCTTTCACGGACAGCCGCAAGGTTATCCGCTTTAAGGAGCTTTCTCCGGCGGAAAAGGACGAAATAATTAAAAAAGATCCCGCATACGGCAGAGTTGTTTGCCGTTGCGAAACCATTACCGAGGGCGAGATAAACGCCACCTTCAAAACCCCCATTCCTCCCGTAAGTATAGACGGTGTAAAGCGCCGCTGTAACGCAGGTATGGGCAGATGTCAGGGCGGTTTCTGCGCTCCCAGAGTTTTGGATATTATTCATAAAACTTTGGGTATCCCCAAGGAAAAGATATTAAAGGATAAAGAGGGCAGCTACGTGCTTTCGGGAGGTGCGTTATGACAGACGTTATAGTTATCGGCGGCGGCCCCGCAGGTCTTGCGGCGGCTATAAGCGCAAGAGATAACGGCGCATCCAAGGTGGTTATTATCGAGCGTGATACATGTCTGGGCGGTATACTCAACCAGTGCATACACAACGGCTTCGGACTCCACCGCTTCAAAGAGGAGCTTTCCGGCCCCGAATACGCTTCCCGCTTTGCGGGCAACCTTGAAAATATCGAAGTTTTAACAGATACAATGGTGCTGGAGGTTACTACCGACCGTGTGGTTCGCGCTGTCAGCCGTCAGCACGGCTATATGGAGCTTTCCGCAAAAGCAATAGTTCTTGCCATGGGTTGCAGAGAGCGCACAAGGGGTGCAATTTCCATCCCCGGTGACAGACCTGCAGGGGTCTACACCGCAGGCGCTGCCCAGAGATATCTTAATATCGAAGGATATATGGTAGGTAAAAACGCGGTTATCCTCGGCTCGGGCGATATCGGGCTTATAATGGCTCGCCGTATGACACTTGAAGGAGCAAAGGTTCACGCCTGCGTAGAGCTTATGCCCTATTCCGGCGGGTTAACCAGAAATATCGTTCAGTGTCTTGAGGATTTTGATATTCCTCTGTATCTTTCCCACACCATTACCCGTATCCACGGCAAAAACCGTGTAGAGGGTGTTACTATTGCCAAGGTGGGACCCGACCGCAAGCCTATAGCGGGCACGGAATTTGATATCGAGTGCGATACCGTTCTTCTTTCTGTAGGACTTATCCCCGAAAACGAGCTTACCCGCGGCGCAGGCATTCCCATTGACCGCCGCACCAACGGTGCCTTCGTTTACGAAAATATGGAAACCCTTTCGGAAGGTATTTTCGCTTGCGGTAACGTGGTTCACGTTCACGATCTGGTGGATTACGTTTCTGCGGAAAGCGAGCGTGCAGGCGCAGCCGCCGCAAAATACGCTTTGGGCGAAAAAGCTTTGGGCAGAGTTATCGCTGTGGAAAACGGTGAAGGCGTTTCCTATACCGTTCCCCAGTATATTCGCCCTGAAAACTGCGGAAAGACAGCTTCTCTTTTCTTCCGTGTGCGCAACGTATACCGCAACGTGCGTATTACCGTAAGAAACGGCGAAAAGCTTGTGGCTTCCTTTAACAGAGAGCATATGGCTCCCGGCGAAATGGAAAGCATTGTAATTCCCGTTTCCCTTATGGGAGACGCAGAAAAACTTACCGTTTCCATAGAGGAGGTAAAGTAAAATGGCAAAGCTTATATGTATCGTGTGTCCCAAGGGCTGTCACCTCACCGTTGACGAAACAACCTTTGAGGTTGTGGGCAATAACTGCCCCAGAGGAGCCGCTTACGGCAAGACCGAGCTTACAGCCCCCACCCGTGTACTCACCTCTACCGTAAAAATAGAAAACGGGGAAATATGCAGATGCCCCGTCCGCACCAAGGGCGCTGTCCCCAAGGGAAAATTGTTTGAAATTATGTCCGCTTTAAGAGAGGTCACCCTCGTTTCCCCCGTAAAAATAGGCGATGTGGTTATCCAAAATGTCTGCGATACGGGTATAGACGTTATTGCTACGAGAAACGTATAGAAAAAATCCGCAGAGTAAATCTGCGGATTTTTTAACTATGAACTATAAACTATGAACTATGAACTATGGTTGATTTTTGTTCACGGAACAAAAATCTTCCTTTTCTTTTATCTTTTCTCTTTTCGCTTTTCTCTCATCAACACCTTCAGGTGTTGATTTTTATTCTTTTACATCAAGACTTGCTACTATTGTATCTGATTTTTCCTTGATAGAATCATAATATTCGGGCAGGGTGGTAACCAACACCCAAGCGCAGATCTCGCTTTCGGGGATATCTACCAGATAACATACGTAGTAGTTTTCTTCACCGTCCAGCACAGCGGAAAACGCTGTGCGGATAATGGTTTTGCCGTTTTCCGTTTTCTTGGCTTCTTCTTCCAAAACCTTTGTGTCTTCTCGGCGGGTAAAAATATCCTCGTTTTGCAGAGAATATACTTCCTCTGGGGTTATATCGTCCAATTCCTCGTAGGTGAAGGGCATTACGCTGATATAGGTCTTGTAATTGGTTATCTGCAGGC
>JAGCNA010000008.1 GCA_017646185.1 Clostridia bacterium | reverse complement strand
TTATCTCGCTTTTGCAGGAGCTTATTCCCACTATCACACCCACAAGCACCGCAACGCACAATACTGCGGCGATAGAGTACATTACTGTTTTCTTTTGTTTTTCGGCTTGTCTTTGCTTTGCCGCGTAACTGCTTTTCTTTGACATAAATTGTTCCTTTTCTAATTCAGTTCTTTGTAAATTTCGTTTTTGGGTACGCCTCTGTCCTTTGCCACGGCTTTTGTGGCGTCCATTTTGGAAAGTCCCAGATTAACGTAGTGCTCAAAATGCTGTTCTATAGACATATCCGCCCAGAACATATCACTCTCATCCGCTTCGTAACCGCAGACAATAAGCACGAATTCACCTTTGGGGTTTATCTCTCCGCTTTTAAAGCCATCTTTAATTTGGGATAGGGTAAGGGAAAAATATTTTTCGTTTATCTTGGTAATTTCCTTTGCCAGTACGGCTTGTCTGTCACCTAAAAATTCAATAAGATCGGAAATATCCTTTTCCGTATCGTGAGGGGATATGTGGAATATCATTGTCCGCACGTCCTTGCAGACGGAACGGAGATATTCCTCCCTTTCCTTGTTGGACACCGGCAAAAAACCTTCAAAGGAAAACCTGCGGGAAGGTAATCCGCTGGCGGAAAGGGCGGTTATGGCGGCGCAAGCTCCGGGCAGAGCTACAACGTTTATGCCAGCCTTGCGGCATTTGCGCACCAGATCCTCGCCGGGGTCGGATACTGCGGGAGTGCCCGCATCGGTAACCAGAGCGCAGTCTTCACCGTCAAGAATACGGTTTACAATTGCTTTTCCGCTTTTTTCCTTGTTGTGCTCGTGGTAGCTCACAAAATTTGAATGGATATTCAAAAGCTGTAAAAGCCGTCCGCTTACACGGGTGTCCTCTGCGGCAACAAAGTGAACTTTTTCCAGCGTTTCCTTTGCACGCAGGGTAATATCACCCATATTTCCTATGGGGGTAGGGACTATATACAGTGTTCCTGCCATATTATTCTCCCTTCGCTTCAAACCAGTTTTTGCCCACGTTCGCATCCACGGACATGGGTACGGAAAGCTTGCAGGCGTTTTCCATGCAGGAAACCAAAATTTCTTTTACCTTTTCTGCGTCCTGCTTTGCGGCTTCCACTATCAGTTCATCGTGTACCTGAAGTATAAGAGCGGCATCGCATCCGGATTCCTTCAAGGCTTTTTCCGTTTTTACCATAGCGATCTTTATAATATCCGCCGCCGTGCCCTGAATGGGAGTGTTCATCGCCACACGCTCACCGAAAGCACGTATTGTCGCTTTGGGGGAGCGAAGCTCGGGTACGTATCTTCTTCTGCCGAACAGAGTGGTTACGTATCCTTTTTCTGCGGCTTCACTCTTGCAGGAATCCAGATATTCTCTTATAGCGGGGTATTTTTCAAAATACGCTTTAATATATTCATCTGCTTCCTTGCGGGAAACGCCTATGTCGTCTGCAAGGGAAAATGCGGAAATACCGTAAACAATACCGAAATTAACAGCCTTTGCCTGTTTTCTCATTGCAGGGGTAACCATTTCCAAAGGTACACCAAACACTTCGGATGCGGTGAGCGTGTGAATATCCTCGCCGGATAAAAATGCGTTTATCATCTTTTTATCGCCGGAAACGGCGGCAAGCACACGCAATTCTATCTGGGAATAGTCCGCATCAATAAGCGTTCTGCCTTCGGGGGCAACAAAGAATTTTCGCATCTCTCTTCCCAATGCGGTGCGCACGGGAATATTCTGCAAATTGGGCTCTACCGAAGAAAGACGGCCCGTTTGGGTAAGTGTCTGTCTGAAGGTGGTGTGTATACGTCCGTCCTCGGGGCTTATCACGTTCAGCATACCGTCGGTATAAGTGCCTTTAAGCTTTGCAAGGGTGCGGTAATGCAGTATATAATCTATAATTTCGTGGCGGTCTTTAAGCTTTTCCAGCACTTCCGCATCGGTGGAATAGCCGTTTTTGTTCTTTTTGTTTTTGGGGGCGGGGAGGGAAAGCACCTCAAAAAGAATATGACCAAGCTGCTTGGGAGAGTTTATATTAAACTCTTCTCCCGCACAAAAATATATGCTTCCTTCAAGCTCTTTTATATTTTCGGATAAATACTGACCGAAATCAACAATACCCTGCTTATCTACCGCAAAGCCTCTTTTTTCCATATTAAAAAGCACCTTTGCAAGGGGAAGCTCGGTATCTTTGTAAAGGGCGGTTTGCTCCTGCTCCTCCAAAACGGCGTACACCTTCTGGAAGATCATAGGCAGTACGGTTAAGGTATCGGAAACGGTGTCGGCACCCAGATATGCGGTGGCGGCTTTTTGCACCGTCATACCGCTGTCCGCAGGGGAGGCGGTGTAGCACATAAGGGAAATATCATCCGTAAATCCGTCAAACTCCACGCCCAATTTATCAAGAGCGTGCATGGTGTCCTTTACCGACCAAGCGCAAACATTCTTTAGCAGGGTTATATCCTGCGGGTCAAGTATAATATGCTTTTCTCCGTCGGTAGTGTAAAGTCCGTCCTCTCTCAGCTCAACAAAAACATTTTTGCCCCCCTCAAGATCACCGGCGTTTCCGCGGGTATATACCGCTTCCGGCATAGAGGGCGCTGTTTTTACAAGGGACATTCTTTCTATAAGTGAAGTAAACTCAAGTTCGGTAAACAGATCTATAAGACCGTCTGAATCCTTACCGGAGTAAACGTAATTTTCAAGGTTTGTATCAATCGGCGCATCAAGCCGTATGGTGGCAAGAAAACGGCTTTCGTATGCGCTTTCCTTGCCTTCGATAATCTTTTTGCCCGTAGAACCGCTTATCTCTTCGGCATGCTCGTATATGCCGTCAAGAGTTCCGTATTCCGTCAATAACTTTACAGCGCCTTTTTCGCCGATACCGGGCACACCCTTAATGTTATCGGAGCTGTCACCCATAAGCGCTTTAAGATCAATAAGCTTTTCGGGAGGAATTCCGTATTTAGCGGTAACCGCATCCCTATCCATTATCTGGGTTTCGTTGGTGGAGGCAAGAAAAACCACCGTGCCGTCTCCCACAAGCTGAAGACTGTCACGGTCGCCGGTTACGATAACACATTCCACCCCGTTTTCCTTTGCACAGCGGGATAACGTGCCCAATACGTCGTCTGCCTCGTAATTTTCGCAGGTGGTTATTTTAAGTCCCAATCCCGCGGCGGCACGGTAAGCATAAGGCATCTGCTGTGCCAGATCCTCGGGCATACCCTTACGGGTAGCCTTATAGCTGTCCACAGCCTTGTGCCTGAAGGTCTTACCCGGCAGATCGAAGGCTATGGCGGCGTAATCCGGTTGGACCGCCGCCATATTTTTCTCTATAATATTTATAAATCCGAGTACCGCGTTGGTGGGAATACCGCTTTTTGTGGTAAGAGGGCGTATTCCGTAATATGCGCGGTTGAGTATGCTGTTTCCGTCAAAGACGATAAACTTCATATTTTACTCCTTGCTATTTGTTTTAGAGAAGTATTACCTTGCGTATACCTGCAATAGCAGATACTTTTTCGCAAATAGAATCGTCAACATCATCGTTGGTGTCAAACAGAGCAACACCGTTTGCGCCCTTGGAGGAGGACATCATGTGCTCGATGTTTATATGAACTGCAGAGAATACCGAGGATGCCTGAGCGATCATGTTGGGAATATTTTCGTGAAGCACAACTATTCTGTGCTTTGACCCTCTGGGCATAGAAATTGCGGGGTAGTTTACGCTGTTTTTAATATTACCGTCAAGCAGGTAATCTATAAGCTGGCTTGCCGCCATAATTGCGCAGTTTTCTTCGCTTTCGGGAGTAGATGCGCCAAGATGGGGAATACAAATTACGTTCTTTTTGCCGATCAGCTTTTCATCGGGGAAATCGGTTACATAGCAGGAAACCTTACCGCTTTCAATAGCCGCCAGAATATCATCTGCAACAACTATGTTTCCGCGGGAAAGGTTGATAATACGTACGCCGTCCTTCATTTTTGCAATAGCTTCGGCGTTTATCATACCAACGGTATCCTTAACGGAGGGAACGTGAACGGTAATATAATCGCACTGGGGATAAAGCTCATCGTAAGTGTCTGCCTTGGCTACCTTGCGGGAAAGATGCCAAGCGGCGTTTACTGTCATAAACGGGTCACAGCCCACAACCTTCATACCCAGAGATTCTGCGGCGTTTGCAACGGGACCGCCGATAGCGCCCAGACCGATAACGCCCAGAGTCTTGCCCATTATTTCGGGTCCTGCAAAAGCGCTCTTGCCCTTTTCAACCTGCTTGGCAACGTCGTCACCGGTAAGGGTGGAAGCCCAGGCGATACCCTCTGTTATCTTTCTGGAGGCAAGCATCAAAGCGGTAATTGCAAGCTCCTTAACGCCGTTTGCGTTGGCACCGGGGGTATTGAACACAACGATACCCTGCTCCGCACAGCGGTCAAGAGGAATGTTGTTTACGCCTGCGCCTGCACGGGCAATAGCTTTTAATTCTGCGGGGAATTCCGCTTCCAGAAGGGAAGCACTGCGTACCATATACGCATCGGGATTTTCAATATCTTCGCCGTAAACAAATCTTTCGTCAAATACGTTAAGACCTGCTTTATCTATTTTGTTTATAAGCTTAATATTCATTTTTTGCTCCTCTCGAACTCTGCCATGAATTCTACAAGTTTGTCAACACCCTCTGCAGGCATTGCGTTGTATATTGATGCACGCATACCGCCTACGGAACGGTGACCCTTAAGGTTTTCAAATCCTGCTTTTTTTGCGGCGGAAACAAACTCTTTGTCCAGCTCGGCATCGCCGGTAACGAAGCAAGCGTTCATAAGAGAACGAAACTCCTTGTCTGCGGTTGCCTTGAACATTTCGGATGCATCAAGATAATCGTAACGCACCTTTGCCTTTGCCACGTTGCGCTGTTCCATTACGGAAAGACCGCCCA
>JAGCNA010000099.1 GCA_017646185.1 Clostridia bacterium | reverse complement strand
TTACCGACCACGCAATCAAGGTAGGCGACAACGCATTCCGTTACGGCGGCGATTTCGGCGACTATCCCCACAACTCAACCTGCTGCATCGACGGTATGGTGTTTGCAGACAGAACTCCGCGCCCCGGTTTCTATGATATGAAGAAGGGCTATCAGCCTTTTGCAGCCGAATTTTCGGACGGTAAGATTACTGTTAAGAACTACCGATATTTCGAGGATCTTTCAGATATGTATATCGAATGGTCTGTTGAAGTTAACGGCGAAAGCGTTATGAGCGGCAGAATCGACGATACCGATATCGCTCCCCAGTTAACAAAGGAATATGTTCTCTTTGATAAAACACCCGTCAGCGACTGCTGTTTCCTTAACCTCACTTTCCGTCAGAAGGATGCAACAAAGTGGGCTGAAGCAGATTATGAAACAGGCTGGATTCAGTTTGATCTTTCTGCTGAAAAGGTTGAAAATCAGCTTTGTGCAAAGCTTCCCGCAGTAGAAGAGGGCGACAGATTCGTTAAAATCGAAGCAAACGGTGTTGTTTATACTTTCGATAAGCCTTACGGCAGAATTTCATCCGTTGTTTGCGGCGGCAAAGAAATGCTTGCCGAACCCGTCAAGGTTGAAATGTGGAAGGCACACGCCTGGAATCAGCTTGGTGAAGCAGATGACAGACGTTCAGCCGCAATTCAGGCAATCAGCCAGAAAACATATTCAGCAACCGTTACCGAGGATGCAGACTGCGTTAAGATTGCTTGTCCCGTATCATTGAGCGGCCCCGCAGTTGTGCCTGTTCTTGGCGGTGAAATCGTTTATAAATTCTATGGCGACGGCAGTGCGGTTGTAGGTTTCAACGGTGAATTCCGTCAGCTTCTCATTGATATGAATATGCATCTGCCGAGATTCGGCTTTGCGTTCAAGCTCAGCGGCGGCTATGAGAATATGGAATATTTCGGCAAAGGACCTCACGAGGCTTATGCAGACCGCCATCTTGCCTGCCGCTACGGTAAGTTTGAAACAACCGTAGGCGATAACTTTGTTCCCTATATCAAACCTATCGAAAACGGCGCACACTTCGGCTCAAGATACGGTATCGTCAAGAACGAAAACGGCGAGGGTATGATTTTTGCTCCCGCAGCCGAGGATACCTTCTTCTTCAACGCAACCCATTTTACTCCCGCTATGCTTGAAGAAACAAAGCATAACGACGAACTTGTGCCTCTGGAAGACACAATGGTTTACGTTGACTACCGTTTTGATATCAGAGGCAACCACGGATTCTATGAAACCGTTGAACCCGAACGCAAGTGGGGATTTGAACCCATTGAGTTTGCGGCGGCATTCAAGCCTTTCAGCGGAGAAATCAATCCGTTTGAATTCATTAAGGATAAGAGATAATAACAAAAATCCCGCTGACGGAAATCCGTCGGCGGGATAATTACTTTTTATGGGGATATGGCTTTTTTTCGTCGGTTAAATCCATTAAAAAATCAAGACTTGTATTATAAAATCTTGCAAGGATAATAAGATTTTCGGTGGTAGGCATCAGTTCTCCCGTTTCATATTTTGAAATCATACTTTGCGGTATACCTGTTTCCATCTGAACCTTTAATTGAGTGTAATCGTTTATAACTCTAATCAGTTTTAAGTTTTTCATCTTATCCACCTCGCATATTCAATTAAATCATAAAATATGCTTGACACTTATATTTTATATGAATATAATATTCATATAATGAATATAACCAAACAAATGGAATATATTCAGTTTTTGAATTAGAGGAGGAAGATGAAATGAGTAAAAAAAAGAGCAAATGTGGTTCTTGCGGTAATGAAATTGAATCAAGTGCCAAAATATGTCCTGGTTGTGGCGTAAAAATTAAAAAGCCGTTTTATAAAAAATGGTGGTTTTGGCTTATTGTAGTGTTTGTTTTGCTTGTTGCTATTGGTAGCGGAGGAGAAGAGACTGAAGATGTTTCAACTCAGTCTGATATCAGTTTAACGGAAATTGACATCACAGAAAGTATTGAAGATAATTCTGAAACTGAAATCGTTGTCGAAGAAACTGAAGCTGAAAAGGATTCAACAGAAAAAACAACAGCGAAAGAAGTTATAACACAAAAGATTAAAGAAACAGAAAAGAAAACTACTGTTGCTAAAACTGAATCCAAAGAAACGTTAGGTCAAAAGAATGCAGTTAAAAAAGCTGAATCATATCTTGATTTTTCGGCTTTTTCACGAGAAGGTTTAATTGACCAGCTTGAATATGAAGGCTTTTCGAACGATGAAGCAGTTTATGCTGTTGACAATATCGGTGTCGATTGGAATGAACAGGCTTTAAAGAAGGCAAAGTCATATCTTGATTTTTCGGCTTTTTCATACGAAGGTTTGGTTGACCAACTTGAATTTGAAGGCTTTACATCATCACAAGCAAAGTACGGTGCGGATAATTGCGGTGCTGATTGGAATGAACAGGCTGCCAAAAAAGCAGAGTCATATTTGGAGTTTTCCTCTTTTTCTCGCTCGAGTCTTATAGATCAGCTTGAATTTGAAGGCTTCACACATGAACAGGCTGTATACGGTGTAGAAGCTGTTGGGTATTAACATTATAGTGGCCGATGTTTTCATCGACCCCTTTGCGTGTTAATTAGCCTTCCCCTTGAAGGGAAGGGGGACCGCTTGCGGTGGATGAGGTGTGAATAATATTGCTTTGCAATTACTTCATCAAGGATAAGCTTTAAATGAACAAAAATCCCCATCCGTTTTGGATGGGGATATTTTTTTGCAATTAAAAATCTGCAGATCCTGTTGTTCTGGGGAAGGGGAGCACGTCACGGATGTTTGAAATACCTGTGAGATACATAACAAGTCTTTCAAAGCCGAGACCGAATCCGCTGTGTTTAACACCGCCGTAACGGCGAAGGTCAAGATACCAATCATAATCTTTGGGGTCAAGACCGAGTTCCTTGATTCTTGCTTCAAGAAGGTCAAGGCGTTCTTCTCTCTGGCTGCCGCCGATGATTTCACCGATGCCCATAACAAGGCAGTCGCAGGCAGCAACGGTTTTGCCGTCATCGTTGAGTCGCATATAGAATGCCTTGATTTCCTTGGGATAATCTGTAACGAAAACAGGCTTTCTGAAGATCTTTTCGGTAAGATATCTTTCGTGCTCGGTCTGCAGGTCGCAGCCCCAATAAGGAGTGAATTCGAACTTGTTGCCGGATTCGGAAAGGAGCTTTATAGCATCAGTATAAGTTATACGCTTGAAATCGGAATTAACCAGATCTGTAAGGCGGGCTTTGAGTCCCGTATCCACGAATTTGTTAAAGAATTCGATCTCTTCGGGGCAGTTTTCAAGAACGTATGCGATAACGTATTTGGTCATACGCTCTGCAAGGTCCATATCATCCTCAAGGTCGGCAAAAGCTATCTCGGGCTCGATCATCCAGAACTCTGCGGCGTGGCGCTGGGTGTTGGATTTTTCTGCACGGAAGGTGGGACCAAAGGTATATACGTTGGCAAACGCCATTGCAAAGCATTCTACGTTAAGCTGACCGGAAACGGTGAGAGAGGTAGGCTTTCCAAAGAAATCCTGAGTAAAATCTACCTTGCCGTCCTCTGTGCGGGGAGGTTCGGATGCGTCCAGCGTGGTAACACGGAACATTTCTCCTGCACCCTCACAGTCACTGGTGGTGATAAGAGGAGTATGAACGTATACAAAACCGTTTTCCGCAAAGAATTTGTGTATTCCCTGCGCAGCTACGCTTCTTACTCTGAATACTGCGTTAAAGGTGTTTGCGCGGGGGCGCAGATGTGCTATGGAACGCAGAAATTCGGGAGAGTGGCGCTTGGGCTGAAGAGGGTAATCGGGAGTGGAGGTACCTGCTATCTCGATTGCCTCTGCCTTTATTTCAAAGGGCTGTTTTGCGCCGGGTGTAAGCTCAAGAACGCCGGTAACTTTAAGTGCCGCACCTATATTCTGGTGAGCGATATCTTTATAATTATCGAGCTTGGACTCCTCGAACACAACCTGAACGGGCTTGAAATAAGAACCGTCGTTAAGTTCGATAAAACCGAAGGCATTAGAAGAGCGCAAATTGCGCACCCATCCCCCTATCGTAACCCTTTGTCCGCCCAGTTCCGCGGAACGGGAATACAGTGTTTTTACTGTCGTAAGCTCTTTTTTAATAGACATAATCTTTCTTTCTCCTTTTTTAAGGTCAAATCGTATTATACCATATCTATCCTATTATTGCAAGAATTTTTTAAAACATCCGCATTTGGCACAGAGCCAAAAATGCAAAAGCGAGAATAGGAATTATTATATAAAACTTACAATGTGCGCATACTTTACATATTATTTCTTACTTCGGTAGAAATCCGCACGGATTTCATATTGTTTTATTCGCTTGCATTTTTGTATAAATTTTTGCTTCGCTCGCTGTACCTTTGTACAGCTACCGCTCGCGAAAATTCATTCTGTATCCAAATGCGAACGTTTTTTATTTTTCATATTCCCAAACCGCTGTTTACCGAGCTTGCACGGGTAACCGCTTCCCCGCCGAAGCGGGCTCGGATACGGTCTATGGCGGTTTCCAGCTTTTCGTTTTTCTCTCTTCGGGTGCTTTCGTCGTTAAAAAAGCTTTGCTGTACCCCTACCGTATCCGCTTTGCAAATGTCCATTCCCGTAACGGTAAGGGAACGAATGGGCTTTGATATATCCGTAAGCTCACGTATTATGTCAACAGAAACGGAGGCGATGTCTTTGCAAAAGCAGGTAGGGTTTCTTAATTTGCGCTGACGGGAAACGGTGTTCAAATTCGTATCCCGCACAGACACCGCCACCGTACCGCACATTACCCCGTAAGAACGCATACGGGAGGATACGGTATCCGCAAGCGCCCACACGGCGGCGCGGATATCGTCTATCCCCACAAGGTCGCGGCGGAAGGTCATACCGTTGCCCACGGATTTTATTTCCCGCTCCGTGTTGACGGGGGTAACGGGCGAGCATTCCGCCCCCGTTGCGTAATCGTATAGCGTGGCGCCGTTTTTGCCCAAAGCGTCAGACATTGCTTTTCTCCCCGCAAGGGCAATATCCCCTACCGTATTTATCCCTATACGGCTTAAACGGGCGGTGGTGCTCCGCCCTGCAAAAAGAAGGGCGGAAACCGGCAGAGGATAAACTATATCTTTAAAGTTTTCACGGGAAATAACGGTGGTGGCATCCGGTTTTTTATAATCGCTTCCCAGCTTGGCAAAGACCTTGTTAAAGGAAACTCCCACGGAAACGGTTATGCCCACCTCACGGTGTATGCGCTCCCGCAAGGCATCGGCTATCTGCTTTCCGTCCCCGAAAAGATTTTTGCTTGCGGTTACGTCCAGCCAGCTTTCGTCTATGCCGAAAGGCTCGATCAGATCGGTATATTTATAAAATATCTCCCCTATTCTGCGGCTGAATTGCTCGTATTCTCTGTAACGGGGCTGTGCAATAACCAAAGACGGGCACTTTTTCTTTGCCTGCCAGATAACCTCCCCCGTTTTTATGCCAAACCTTTTTGCCAGCTCGTTTTTGGCAAGAACTATTCCGTGACGTTCCTCGGAAGAACCGCACACCGCCATAGGCACGTTGGCGTATGAGGGGTTGAACACCGTTTCCACCGATGCAAAAAAAGAGTTGCAATCGCAGTGCAACACCGTTCTATCCATAATAAATTCACCTCGCCCGAAAATTATACCACACGAACATTCGTTCTGTCAAGAACAAATGTTCTAAAAGAAGTAAAAATAAACCGCAAAGCCTTTGCCCTGCGGTTTGAAATATGATTTTCTAATTATTTCTTGAACATTTTTCCGCGTCTATTGCCAACACCAGCATAAGGGCGTGAAGGGTGTAAACGGGGTTTTCGATATTTATGGAATAGGTATCTGTCCAATTAAATATCTCTTTGGTTACGGTGGCTACTTTTCTTCCCGCGGAATCTATAACATCGTAATCCCATTCAAACAGATCTCCGTCTATATGCCAACCGTTGCAGTCTATGTTGAACTTAGGCTTGAAGAAAGAGAATTCTTTGCTTATACACCCTACATATTTACCGTCCTCATACATTTCGAATTTAGGCAGGAAGGTGAATATGCGTTCATTAACCATACCCACTTCCCGTCCCGCGGCATCGAAAATTTTGAGGCAATGTCCCCAGGAAAGCTGACCTTTCACGGTATACAGTACGGTTCCGTTTTCTGCGTAAATATCGTAACTATCGAACCAAGAGAACATTTTTTGCTTGAATAAAAGCTTCATAATACAGCCTACTTAAGCAGTTCAAGGAGATAGGGCACTTCTTTTTCGAACTCAACGCCGTAGTTAACGGAATCGGGAGAAGAAGCGGTGCGGGCGATACAAGCCACGGTGTAATCGGTAGCAACCTTAAGGCTTTCTTCCAAAGTTTTGCCGTTCATAAGTGCGCCTACGAGAGAGGATGCGTATACGTCACCCGTGCCGTGATAGGAACGGTCGATACGGTCGCGGAAGTATGTAAACACCTTTCCGCTTTCCTTTTCCATACAAGCCACACCCAGCTTTCCGTCGCCGTAATCAACGCCGGTAAGAACTGCGTACTTGGGACCCAGATCACACAAGCCTTTAAGCACCTGCTTAACGTAATCTTCGGTATATCCGCTTCCAACGTAATCTATACCCAGCATAAAGGAAGCTTCTGTCATATTGGGAACGATAACGTCTGCTTTGCCGCAAAGACGAGCCATTTCCTTTGCAAATTCCACGGTAAAGCCGGTATAAAGCTTGCCGTTATCTGCCATAACGGGGTCGATAACCACCAAAGAGGGGAAATCGTCTATAAGCTTGCTTACAAGATTAAGCTGTTCAAAAGAGCCCAGATAGCCGGTATAGATAGCATCAAAGCCAAAGCCTTCTTTTTTCCAATGCTCGGTTATGGGTGTAACGTCTTCCGTAAGATCACGGAAGGTAAAGCCGGAAAACATTGTGTGGGTGGACAAAACGGCGGTGGGAATTACCGCACATTCAACGCCCATAGCGGAGATTATGGGAAGTGCTACGGTAAGTGAGCACTTGCCGATACAGGAAATATCCTGAACTGTAACTATTCTTTTCATATTATTTACTTTCTACCGTATAAAAGAACGGTGATATTGGTGAATTAAGTATGCGGAAGCAAGCACAGCAGTACTTGCGTCTGTTATATTCCGAAAGCATTTCTGCCAGCATATTGCCCTCAACGGTGCCCTCTTCGTGTCCGGGATAAACGGCAATAAGCAATATTCCGTCCGGCGCAAGAAGATTTATCGCCTTTTCCACGGCGATACGGGTGGTCTGATGAAGGGTGGTTATCTTTTTATCGCTTCCGGGAAGATACCCCAGATTAAACACTCCCGCTTTTATGGGAGCTTTTATATATTTATCGCACTCCGAATGGGAATCCAATATAAGCGAATAATTATGGTACATCGCCTTTTCTTCCAAAAGATTTTTGGTGCTCTCCAGCGCTTGAGGCTGAATATCAAAGGCATATACCTTTCCCTGCTCGCCTACCGTGCCGGAAAGCCACAATGTATCGTGACCGTTGCCCATAGTGAAATCCGCAACCGTATCTCCTTCACGGATATGGCGGAGCAAAAAGCTTTTTTGAAGTTCCAACAGATCGGTCATTTTCCTCTCGCCTTTCTGCGTTTTTCTTCTTTGGTTACGGCGTATGCACGCTCTGCGCCTATTACAAGGCCCACAGCGAGAATTGCAATGGGAACAAGCCAGCGGTAAGAACGCTTTGCGGGCTGTGCCTCAACTTCCTCGGATGTGTCCTGCTGAGGTGCGGAAACGTCGGGAGCAAACACGGGAATATCCACGGTAACGGAGTTAAACACGGTTTTTCCCATTAAACGCATTCCTGCGGGAGTAACCGTACCTTTTATAAATTCAAGATTTTCCGTACCTTCCTCGGTAAGCATAAGCGAATATACGTCCACAAATTCGGCGTTTGCATAGCCTTCGCAGGCAAGTAAGACAGCTTGGTTTACCTCTTGCAGATTTTTTCCCTGCAATGCGGAAACAAAATATATCCTTACTCCGTTAAGGGTAACGGCAAAAGTCTGTACAAAGGCGGAAGCAGCATCGGCTTGCTCGTTTCCATCCAGACAGTAAATAACCGCTTTGGGAGAAAACATTTTAAGGTAGGATGCGCATACTGCCCAATCTGCGGAAGCGGTATCTGCCAAGGTGAGGGACGCCACCGTGCGGGGATACATATCGAAAGAATAATCCCGCCACGCTTGAGAGGCATTACCGCCGATAAGCAGTACGGCACCTCTCTCCACAGAGGAAAGAGAGTTTCGGAGCAAGGTTTCTACGGGGGTTTCCTCAGGCAGGGAGGAAGCGTCCCCCTCCTCCGCATAAGCGGTTACCGAGAAAAGCAGTATCAGTACTGCGAGGAAAGCCGTAATTCTTTTCATTTTTGCATCCTTTCAAGGTTTGAGGCGATAGCGGAAATAAATTCTGCCATATATACGCCCTTCTTATTTTCAAGATTGGACAAACCGATAAGGTCCTTTGTCATAATTCCCTCTTCCACGGTTTGTATGCAAGCTTTTTCCAGATTATCCGCAAAGCTCATAAGTTCGGGGATATCATCCAGTTCCCCTCTCTTACGCAATGCGCCGGTCCATGCGAAAATCGTTGCGATAGGATTGGTAGAAGTGGGTTTACCCTCAAGATGCTGATAATAATGGCGGGTTACTGTACCGTGAGCCGCTTCGTATTCGTAAGAGCCGTCGGGCGCAACGAGAACGCTGGTCATAAGTCCAAGAGAACCGAAGGCTGTTGCCATCATATCCGACATAACGTCGCCATCGTAATTTTTGCACGCCCAGATAAAGCCGCCCTCTGAACGGATAACACGGGCTACCGCATCGTCAATAAGGGTATAGAAATAGGTTATGCCGTTTTCCTCGAAAGCCTTTTTATATTCGTTTTCGTAAACTTCGTTGAAAATATCACGGAAACGGCGGTCGTATATTTTGGAAATAGTATCCTTTGCGCTGAACCAGAGGTCCTGCTTGGTGTCAAGAGCAAAAGCAAAACAGCTGTGGGCAAAAGCACGGATGCTATCGTCAAGGTTATATACCTCCTGAACGATACCGTCACATTCAAAGGTGTGAAGGTCCACACGCTTTTCGCTTCCGTCAGGCAAGGTTATGCATATCTGCGCCTTGCTTCCTGCGGGAACCAGAGTTTCGGACGCCTTATATATATCGCCGTAAGCGTGACGGGCGATAGTGATGGGCTTTTTCCAACTGCTTACGTAAGGGGTTATTCCCTTTACGATAATGGGAGCGCGGAACACGGTGCCGTCCATAATAGCGCGGATAGTGCCGTTGGGGCTCTTCCACATCTGGGAAAGGTTGTATTCCTTTACTCTGTCTGCATTGGGAGTGATGGTGGCGCACTTAACCGCAACACCGTATTTCTTTGCCGCCAATGCAGAATCTATGGTTACCTGATCCTTGGTTTCTTCTCTGTGAGGCAGACCGAGATCGTAATATTCGGTCTTAAGATCAACGTAAGGGCAGATAAGCTGTTCTTTTATCATTCCCCACATTACGCGGGTCATTTCGTCCCCGTCCATTTCCACGAGGGGAGTTTTCATGGGTATTTTGTTCATTTATTGCCTCCTGTAAAGGGGAGTAATCCGCCTGCTTTAAGAAGTGCTTTCTGACGGTCGGAGAAAGACGCAACCAGAGGCAGTGTCTTGCCGTTCACGGTAAGAGAAGCGGAATTCATATCATCGGAAAGCTGTATAACGCAGTTATCTCCGAGAGAAACAAGATTATAATCTTCGGGGTTTGCAAAGGTAAGAGGAACTATACCTGCGTTAATAAGGTTTGCAAGGTGAATTCTTGCAAAAGATACCGCAACAACAGCCTTTACGCCGAGGTACAGAGGCACCAGCGCCGCATGCTCACGGGAGGAGCCCTGACCGTAGTTTGCGCCTGCAATTATAATACCGCCGCCCTTTTCGGTTGCAAGGGCAGAAAAGCCTTCATCACAAGCGGCAAAGCAGAACTTGGAAAGATAAGGTATATTGGAACGGTAAGGCAGTATCTTTGCTCCTGCAGGCATAATATGGTCGGTGGTGATATTGTCCTCTACCTTAAGGATACATTCACCCTCAACAGCGCCGGTAAGAGGCTTGCCTACGGGAACGGGCTTTATGTTGGGACCGCGGAGTATTTCCACCTTTTCGCTCTCTTCGGGAGAATAAGGAGGAATAAGCATATTATCGTTTATGCTGAATACTTCGGGCATTTTTATCTCGGGCATATCGCCAAGGGTACGGGGGTCGGTTATATATCCCGTAACTGCGGAAGCTGCCGCAACAGCGGGAGATACAAGATATACCTGACCGTCTGCAGTACCGCTTCTGCCGCAGAAATTGCGGTTGAAGGTGCGGAGCGAAACACCGCCGGAGCAGGGAGACTGACCCATACCGATACAAGGTCCGCAAGCGGATTCAAGCAATCTTGCACCTGCGCCCAGAATATCACCCATAGCGCCGGAGGCAACTGCCATAGCCAGAACCTGACGGGAACCGGGAGAAACTGCAAGAGACACGTTTTCGTGAACGGTCTTGCCCTTTAAAACTGCCGCCGCAAGAGAAATATCGGTAAAAGAAGAGTTGGTGCAGGAGCCTATGCAAACCTGATCAACCTTGATATGAGAAAGCTCTGAAACGGGAACTACGTTATCGGGGCTGTGAGGACAAGCCGCAAGAGGAACGAGCGAGGAAAGGTCTACTTCCACAACCTCGTCATACTGCGCGCCTTCGTCTGCACAAAGAGGAGTATAAGCCTCTTCTCTGCCCTGCGCTTTAAGGAATTTATATGTGTTTTCATCGGAGGGGAAAATACTTGTGGTAGCGCCCAATTCTGCGCCCATATTGGTTACGGTAGCACGCTCGGGCACGGAAAGAGATGCCACTCCGTCACCGAAATACTCGAATATCTTGCCTACGCCGCCCTTTACGGTGAGACGGGAAAGCAGGTGGAGTATAATATCCTTTGCGCCTACCCAAGCGGGAAGAGAACCTGTAAGATGTACGCCCACTACCTTGGGGTAAGGAATACGGTATTCACCGCCGCCCAGAGCCACCGCAACGTCAAGTCCGCCTGCGCCGAAGGCAAGCATACCGATACCGCCGCCCGTGGGGGTGTGGCTGTCCGATCCGATAAGGGTCTTGCCGGGTACGCCGAAGCGTTCAAGATGAACCTGATGGCAGATACCGTTGCCGGGGCGGGAAAAATACAAGCCGTATTTTGCGGCGCAGGACTGAATATAACGGTGGTCATCCGCATTTTCAAATCCCGACTGCAGAGTATTGTGGTCGATATAGGCAACGGAAAGCTCGGTCTTTACTCTGCCGGAGTTCATTGCCTCGTATTCAAGATACGCCATAGTGCCCGTAGCGTCCTGAGTAAGGGTCTGGTCTATTCTCAAAGCCACTTCGTTTCCTACTGCGGGAGTACCTGAAACGATATGGGAATTTAACAGTTTTTGTGCAAGTGTAAGCGCCATTTTATTACTTCTCCTCTGCGGAAACAAGATCTTTCATATTGTAAAAACCGTTTTGTTTTTCGGCTATAAATTCTGCGGCACGCAGAGCACCGTATGCAAACAAGCCTCTGTCGTGAGCTTTATGGGTAAGAGAGATGGTTTCGTGCTGACCGATTATCATAACCGTGTGCTCACCGATAACGCCTCCCCCTCTTACGGAATGGATGCCTATTTCTTTTTTGGGACGAGCCATACGGCGGGAAGCACGTTCAAAAACGTATTCACGCTCGCCTATTGCCTTTTGTATTTCATCCGCCAGCATAAGGGCGGTACCCGAGGGTGCGTCCAATTTTGCGGAGTGGTGGGTTTCGATAATTTCGATATCAAAATCCTCACCCATGCTCAATGCTATATCCGCCGCAACACGGGCGGTTACGGAAACGCCTACAGACATATTACCCGAATTGAATATGGGAATCTGCTTGGAGGCCTTTTCGATAAGCTCTCTCTGTTCCTTGGAATAGCCGGTAGTGGCAAGAACCAAGGGGATGTTGTTTTTTATACCGAATTCAAGCACACTCTCCAATGCGGATGCGGTGGTAAAATCTATAACCACGCCACAAGGATCGGGTATATCCTCAAGAGAGGTATAAACGGGAAAATCTGCGGAAACGGGATATATATCGACACCGCAAAGAACATTAATACCTTTTTCGGCACACTGGGCGGCTATGGTCTTTCCCATTCTTCCGCCGCAGCCGTTTATTATAATTCCAGACATTTTTAAGTTTTTCTCCGTTATGTAAAATTAAAGCACGTGAGCGTCCTTCATAACCTTATGAAGCTTTTCCAGCTCTTCGCCTTCCATAGCCACGAGAGGGAGACGGATTTCGGGAGAGCAAAGTCCCATAGAAGAGCAAGCCGCCTTTACGGGAATGGGGTTAACGGTGGTGAACATAGCGTCCATAAGAGGAGCGTATTTACGGCGAAGCAGGTTTGCGGCACCGAAGTTTCCGTTAAGTGCGGTGCGGATGAGGGAAGAAAATTCGCCGGGAATAACGTTGGAAACGGTGGATATAACGCCGATAGCGCCGCAAGCGATAAGAGGAAGCGCCTGGTCATCGTTACCGGAATAAACACGCAGGCTGTCGCCGCACACGTCCATAAGATGCATTATAGCGGAAATATCACCGCTGGCTTCCTTGGTAGCAACTATATTGGGATGCTCTGCCAAAGCCTTGTAAGCCTTGAGAGAGATGTTCATACCCGTACGGCTGGGTACGTTATAAAGGATAACGGGCTTTTCGGATGCATCTGCAATAGCGTAATAATGCTTTACAAGTCCCGCATCGTTGGTCTTGTTATAATAAGGGGTAACCACCAAAAGACCGTCTGCGCCGGAACGGCAAGCGTCCTTGGAAAGAGAAACTGCGTAATCGGTATCGTTGCTTCCTGTGCCTGCAACGATAGGAACTCTGCCTGCGGCAACGGTAACTGCGTGCTCAATAACACAGCGATGCTCATCGTCCTGCAGAGTAGAGCTTTCTCCCGTAGTACCGCATATAATTATAGCATCCACACCGGCGGTGATCTGGCGCTCGATAAGAGAAGTAAGTGCAAAATAATCCACTTTACCGTCCTTAAAAGGGGTTATGAGCGCTGTTCCGGTTCCGGTGAATACTGTAGGCTTGTTAGTTGACATATCTATTACTCCAAACTATATATAAAAATACTTTTACAAATACCATTATACCACCCATTATCTTAAATGTCAACAAGGTTGGAGTATACCAAACCCGTTGACAGAGCGTTTTTTTTGATATATAATCTAACCGTACACAAAGTTTCGGGAGTATAAGTATGAACATAACTGTATTTGATATAGATTCCATAGGAAAGGATATTGATATATCCCCTATCTCCTCCTTGGGAAACACGAAGGTTTTTCCCTGCACAAATGCTTGCGAGCTTGCAGACAGAATAAAAGATACGGAAGTTGCCGTGCTTAACAAGATAAAGCTGACAGAAGCAGTGCTTAAAAACGCACCCAATTTAAAGCTTATATGCGTTGCCGCCACGGGATTTGACAATATTGACACAAAGTACTGCCGTGAAAACGGTATAGCCGTTGCCAACGTACCGGGATATTCCACCCACAGCGTTGCCGCCGTAACGGTTGCAACGGTGCTTAACCTGCTTACCCATCTTAAAGAATATTCCGCCTTTGTGTCCGACGGAGGTTATACCGCTTCCGGCGCCCCCAACAAGCTTTCACCCGTGTTCCACGATCTTTACGGAAAGACCTGGGGAATTATCGGTTACGGAAACATAGGCAAAAAGGTTGCCGACGTGGCAAGGGCTTTCGGATGCAAGGTAATATACAGCAAGAATACACCGGTGGATGATCCTTACTGCGTGGATGTTGACACCCTTTGTAAAAACAGTGATATTATAACCCTGCATTGCCCTCTCAACGATAGCACAAAGCACCTTATAAACCGTGAAAAGTTCGGGCTGATGAAAAAGGACGTTATTATTGTAAATTCAGCCAGAGGCTTGGTCTGGGACGAGGAGGAAGCGGCAAACGCCGTGCTTGAACAGCGCATAGGCGGTTTGGGATGCGACGTATATTCCGCAGAGCCCTTCCCCAAAAACCACCCCTTTGATAAAATAAAGGATAAAAACAACGTATGCCTTACTCCCCACATGGCGTGGGCATCCTTTGAAGCAAGAACAAAAGTAGTTTACGAAATGGCAGAGAATATAAAAGCGTTTTTAAACGGCGAAAAGCGCAACAGAGTCGAATAAAAACAAAAAAGCAAAAGGACTTCACACGAAGTCCTTTTTATTATTCTTTGAGTATATTTTGTGGGGTGCTTTTGTGGGGTATTTTTTCGGGGTCCCCGCAAAATATCGGCACGGAACAAGCAACGTCTATAAACAAAACTGCTCTGCCGTTGTTTTGTGGGGAACTTTTTAAAATTTTCCGCCTCTGCCGCCGTGGGAAACTCCGCCGCCGGATCTTCCGCCGCTTCCTTGAGAAATGGGCACTCGGGTAACGGTAAAGGTAACGAACACATCCTTTTGTTCTTCTATATCAACGCTTCCGTTGATAATATAATCGTTTGCGTTTTTTTGAAGCACCGCTGTGTTCATTTTCTTCTTTTCAAGAAAAACAACAAATACCGCTATACCGAATGCAACGGGCAGCAGCAGGCAAAGCTTAAGCAGATAGCTTACAACGGGTGTTGAAAAAACCGAAGGTCCTTCCTCTATATACCCTTCGCAGAGAGGGATAAAATCGCTGAAAGCGGCGTAATAATCGTCCTCTGCAAGATCACCGCTTATACTATCAAAAATATCGCCCAAGCGGTTGTAGGAAAGAGTATCAATACAGCTTCCCGAAGTCGCCATATACCAATCTCTGTCATACATGGAAAGGTAAAAGATTATACCGTCGGCACTGTAGCCGCCGTTATCATAATAATTTTCCGCATAGCGCTGTATGTCGGAAACATAGGTGTTTTCGGTAAGAATTACTATATCCACGCCGTATTCATCATACACAGCCTGCGCCATTTGGGAAAGCTTTTTCTC
>JAGCNA010000098.1 GCA_017646185.1 Clostridia bacterium | reverse complement strand
CGCTTCTCTGTCCGTATCAAGATTAAGGATAATATCATCATCCTTCATCTCGTCATAATATACAACGTAGCCCAAAACCATATCCTTTAACAAAACGGGGCTGTCCATAGAACCGTCGTGGTAGGGGATAACAAGGTATTCCCCTGCGTTAATAACCCCGTAATCCGTTACGGACAAGGGCGAAAAGCTGTTTTTAACCCCTTCTTTAATATATACGGGGTCGTTTTCAGTGTCCCAGCACACAAGAATATCTTTTTCGCCGCTAAAGGTTATGTATACACTGCCGTTTCTCCATACGGCGGCAGTTATTTTTGTGTTTTCGGGGCACAATGAAAGGTCAAGGGTAGTTTTGTTGCCCTCTTCGTCGGTAACGTATGCACCGTCTTCTTCTACCGTAAAGGTCAACTTTCCGTCGGGAGATACAACGGGTTTTATTATATTTATATCTTCCGAATCGGTTTCGGGAACAGAACTTTCATCTTTGGGAACACTTTGCTCGGGGTGGGGGGTGCTGTTATCCGCGCCGCTTTCTTCGGGCAGGGGAAGTCCTCCCGTGCAGGCGGAAAACATAAACAGTACTGCAAACAAGGGTATTAATAATTTTTCCATTTGTTTTTTCCTCCTTTTGTTTTTGCAAAAAAATGGTAACAAGATTTTTTATATTTTTTTCGGTAATATTTTTAAGAAAATGTTAAAATGCCGTTTTTTGCCGCAAGGTTTACAAAATCGACAAATTTTAACCTATTTCCGTTCACGGTTCGTACACAAGGCGTATTTATCTGTAAATAATATGTGAAAACTATTGACTGGGGGAAAAAGGTTTGGTATAATTCCCCTCGGCTATAATTGTTTGATATGCGACAATCCGATTTCCTACAAGGAGAAGAAGTATGAAGCCTAAATTAAGATCGGGCGCCCTCCCTCCCGATGACGGTATAAGCACCGCAGGGAAGGAGATACGCTCTCTTTCCAATCTCATAATGCGGTTTATAACCTTAAAGCTTAATAAAAGCTTTGTGGAAACCGCAACCGGTTCAAATGCGTGGATACTTTTGTATCTTTCCTGCCATAATGATGTTTTTCAAAGAGATCTTGAAAAAGAATTCTGCATAACCCGTTCCACCGCATCAAAGGTGGTAATACTTATGGAGAAAAAAGGTTTTATCCGCCGTGAAAGCGTGGAAGGAGACGCAAGACTGAAAAAGCTTTTGCTTACCGAAAAAGGCAAACAGATAGTGGATCTTATGAAAGACGATAAATACGTGGTGGAGCAGACCTTGGTAAAAGGATTTACCCGGGAGGAGCTTGAGCTGTTCTGCAGTTATATAGAGCGTATGAAAAACAACATTCAAGGAGAATTGGCAAAATAAAATGTTCAGAAGATTAGGTCAGAAATTATATAATTTTATGCTGGGCAGAAACGGGCCGGATAACCTTTTCCGCCTATGCGTGTGGGCGTCCTTCACCGTGGCGGTGGTTGCCATCTTCGTCCGCAATTTTTGGGTATCCTCCGCACTTTCCCTCATTTATTACGCTCTGCTGGGCTATGCGGTTTTCCGTGTGCTTTCCAGAAACGTATATAAAAGACGGGCAGAAAACGCAAAATACCTTGGAGTAAGAAATAAGTTTTTATCCTTCTTCAAGCGTAAAAAAGCCCAGTTCAGGGATAGAAAGACCCACGTTTATAAAAAATGCCCCCATTGCAAAGCAACCCTGCG
>JAGCNA010000097.1 GCA_017646185.1 Clostridia bacterium | reverse complement strand
TTGAACCCATACGGTTGCCCACACGCCCCTCAAACGTGCGCGTCTGCCTGTTCCGCCACAGCCGCGTGAACATTCACTATTATACTCACAAAATCGAATTTGTCAATACTTTTTTTGATTTTATTTTATATAATATTTTCGCCCCTGATTTTGTCCGATTATATCGAAAAAAATACGGAATGCGCATTTAAGAAATGCACATTCCGAAACCGATTTACAGTCCAAAACTGACATTTAAAGCTTCGTTTACCTGCTGCATGGTGATATCGTCAAGATGCCCCATTTTATCTTTAAGCCGTTTTTTATCCAGAGTACGTATTTGCTCAAGCAGTATTATGGAATTTTTTGCCAGACCGCATCCTGGCGCTTTTCCGCCGCCGATACTGTCACCGGTAACTTCAATATGTGTTGGCAGCCGCGCTTTGCCGGTCTGCGACGTTATTGCGGCGGCAATAACCGTGGGACTGTGTCTGTTTCCCACATCGTTCTGAACGATCAGAACGGGTCTTACACCGCCTTGCTCCGATCCCACTACCGGTGAAAGATCGGCATAATATATATCTCCGCGCCGTATTACAGTTTGTTCGTTCACTTTTGATCATCGCCCCGTTTTCAGTTTATTCCGGCAGATATATTTTTGCCCGCAGGGGAGGCGATTATGCAAAGCAAAAAAATAAAGGGCTTACATTATTGTAAGCCCTTGTTGTTTTATTATATTTCGGAAAGAAGCTCTTTAAGCTCGGTTACTGTATCGTCAAACACCTTCATTGCACTGCTTACAGCTTCGGGCTTTGTAAGATCGATACCTGCGATCTTGAGCTCGTTAAGGGGATAATCACTGCCGCCGGTGGTAAGGAATTCAAGGTAACCGGAAGCATCGCCGGTTTCAAGAATGTTTCTTGCAATAGCAACCGCACTGGAAAAACCGGTAGCGTACTGGTATACATAATATGCCGTGTAGAAGTGGGGGATATACGCCCATTCATACTGCATAATATCGTTTATACCTGCACCCTCATAGTAAAGGGAGATAAGTCCGTGGTAAATTTCGCACAGAGCTTTGGGGGTAAGAGGTATGCCGGCCTGTGCCATATCGTGGGCTTTACGCTCAAATTCAGCAAATAATGTCTGTCTGAATACGGTTGTGCGGAATCCTTCAAGGAAATGATTAAGAATATACGCCTTGCGCTTCTTATCTGTTTCGTTTTTAAGAAGGTACATTGTAAGCAGCACTTCGTTAACTGTGGATGCTACCTCTGCAACCATTATGCGGTAATCGTGGTTAACATAATCTTGCTTTTCAGAGGAGAGATAGGAGTGCATTGCGTGTCCCAGCTCGTGTGCCATAGTGAAGGCATCGTCAAGGCTGTCGGTATAGTTAAGCAATACGTAGGGGTGAACTCCGTATACGCCGCAGGAGAATGCACCGGAGCGTTTGCCCTTGTTTTCATAAACGTCCATCCAATGCTCGGAATAAGCCTTTTCGAGCAGTTCCTGATATCTTTCACCCAGAGGAAGCAGTGCCTTTTTAACCATATCCTTTGCCTGATCGTAGGTTACGGTGTAGTCAACGTCTTCTACCATAGGGGTGTAAAGATCGAACATATCGATACTTTCAAGTCCCAGCGTTTCCTTGCGGAGATTAATGTATCTCTTCATAGTGGGAAGTGCGCCGTGTACCGCTTCAATAAGAGAATCGTAAACGGAAACGGGAATGTTTCCGCCGAACAACGCCTTGTGGCAAGCGCTTTCGTAACCGCGCACGTCTGCAAAATAGTTATCGGTTTTAACGCTTCCCGCATACATAGCTGCAACGGTATTTACGTATTTTTTGTAGGTGCCGAAATAACCTTCAAAGGTTTCTTCACGTACACGTCTGTCCTTGCTTTCACGGTAAACGCCCATATTTCCGTTGGTGAGCTGAACCTTTTCGCCCTTTTCATCGGTTATGCAGGGAAGCTCCATATCAACGTTGGAGAACATGGTAAAGCAATCGTCGGGAACACGGGTAATATCACCCATCTTTGCAAGGAGCATTTCGCTTTTTTCATCAAGCACGTGGGCTCTTCCTCTCGAAATATCCTCAAGCATGTGGCGGTAGGTTGCAAGTCCCTCATATTCCATATACTGCTTTAAGGTTTCTTCGGGGATCGCCAGTATCTCGGGCTCGATAAAGGAGCAAACGGTGCCCAGCTTTACAAGCAGAGTCATTGCCTTTGCTTCCATTTCCTGCGCTTCGTTGTCGCCGTTATCGGCGCTCTTGTAGAGCATTGCGTAGATGTAGGGAAGCTCTGCTGCCTGATTAGCCTTTGCAAGAAGGTCCATCGCGTTTTTAAGGCTTTCCGCACTTTCGCCCAAAGTGCCTTTAAGTGCGGGAATCGTGTCCGCAATCTTATCCGCTTCCGCCAGGGCTGCTTCCCAAGCCTTGTTATCGGCATAAATGTGGGTGAAATCCCAAGTAAATTCGGGGTTCATTTCTTTTCTGCTCTTCATTTTTAACTCCTTTTAGTTATATAAGAAATTGTCTT